>JAEYPI010000056.1 GCA_023410885.1 Bacillota bacterium | reverse complement strand
GCGCTGGCCTTGATAGCCGCCACCCTCACGGGGACCGCCGTCACGGGGCCTAAATTCACCCTGGCGCTGACCTTGATAGCCGCCGCTACCACCTTCGCGCTGGCCTTGATTGTCACGGGGCCTAAATTCACCCTGACGCTGGCCCTGGTAGCCGCCGCTACCACCCTCACGGGGGCCGCCCTGATATCCACCGCCTGTGCCTTCCCGAGGTCTCTGGGAATTCGTATCGACAGGAGGTCTACTCACTTCACGCGGCTTTTCCTGACGTTCTACTTTCTCTGTGGGCACACTCTTAATTTCCTCAACGGGTTCCTGCTTCTTTTCCACCTTCTGAACAGGCTCAGCTACAGGCGGAGTTTTGTCATTCGTCGCGGGCTCTGTTTTTTCTGAAACATCTGCCTTTACAGATATTTTTGTGACCTTTTCAGCCTGTTCTGTAGGCTGAACCTGTGGTTTCTCAAGCACAATACTTTCTTTATGCATATTCTCCTGCTCTTTGACATCGCTGCCTTCTGCGGTGTGTTCTATTTTTTCAGATTTATGTGAGACCTTTTTAATACTTAGAATATCATCCACCGGCTTCTGCTGCCTATCAGCAGGACGCTCAGCTTCGCTCTTGATAACCGGCTTACTTTCTTCAATATGTTCTTCCCCCTCAGTTCTGGGGTGTTTTTTCACATTGGAAATCAAGGTATCTCTACCACGAGTAAAGCCTGCCATTAGACCATCATTACTCTCCGACGTACGGACAAAATTCTTTTTTTCCTTTTTGTCCTTGGGCTCAATCACAGGCATTTCGTCTCGGATAATAACCTCAGTCTTGCGTATAATACGAGGGGCATTCTTTCTTGCTGCGTTATCTGCCTGATCTGATTTAGACTCAGCCTCCCCGTGAGCGGCCCCTGTATCATTTTTGACGCGCTTTACCACGCCAATATGTTTATACAGCTTCTCCAGTTCGCCATCTTCCAATGTCGTCATATGACTCTTTGGATGAATGCCTATCTCATCGAGTTTTTCCATGAGTCTCTTACTCGTCACATTCAGTTCCTTTGCGAGCTCATGAATTTTTGGTTTGTTCAAAAAAGCCACCCCCGTGTGCGGTATTGTCATTATTGAAATCTTGTTCAATCATTGTTTTGATCCTCTCAGCAAAGCCTTTATCTGTTACAGCAATCGCTGAGAAGAAAGTTTTACCAAGTATATGGCCAAGCTTTTCCTTGCTCCCAAATTGAAGCATCGGAATGTTTCTTCCATACACTGCTGTTTCAATCTTATTTTTAGTATTGTCGGATGCATCTTGGGTAATTAACACCAATTCTGCTTTCCCCCGCTTAACGGCTTGCTCGGTCAAGGATTCACCTAAGGCCAGCTTTCCGGCCTTCCGTGCAAGTCCGATAAATGAATAAATTTTATTTTCCGACATAAGCCTCCAATTGACGGTTTACTTCATCATAGACAGTTTCGGGAATTTCGCAGGAAAATTCTCGGCTGAAGCTTTTCGCCTTACGGGCCTGCGCAAAACATTCCATACTCTTGCAAATATAAGCGCCTCGCCCATTCTTTTTACCTGTAGGGTCTACGAAAATTTCACCTTCATTGTTTTTCACAATTCTAAGTAGCTCTCGCTTATCCTTCATTTCCCGGCATCCCAAGCAACGTCTCATGGGAACTTTTTTTGTTTTCATAGGTCAACCTCTTAAATGGGTTCTTTCATTGTTCAGATTCTATTTCCTGGCCCTGCGCATAAGCTTCATCGTGGTTTTCTTCAAAAGAAACCGGACCTGGATGGAAAAGCTGTGCTTCCAGTTGATTTCTGAGCTGTGATTCGCTCTTAATATCAATCTTCCATCCTGTTAGCTTAGCGGCTAACCTTGCATTCTGGCCTTCTTTACCAATTGCTAAGGAGAGCTGGAAATCAGGTACTACGACCCGTGCAACCTTGCTCTCTTCATCCAGACTCACCTGAAGCACTTTTGCCGGGCTGAGGCTTGCCGCAATATACTCCTCATTGTTGCTGCTCCACTTAATAACATCGATCATTTCGCCCTTAAGCTCATCCACAATCGCACGAATACGGCTGCCGCGCTGACCTACACAAGCTCCTACGGGATCTACATCCTCATTACGTGAGTAGATGGCGATTTTGGTCCTGGAACCTGCCTCACGGGCAATGGTCTTAATTTCCACAGTACCGTCTGCTATTTCAGGCACCTCAAGCTCTAAAAGTCTTTTAACCAGGCCGGGATGCGTTCTTGATACATAGATTTGAGGGCTCTTATTTGTCTTCTTAACATTAATCACATAGATTTTAATGCGATCATGTACATTATACTTCTCACCGGGAGTCTGTTCAGAAGGGGGCAATATGGCTTCGACTCTCCCTAAATCGATTACAATGTTTTTCCTATCAAAACGGCTAATGACGCCATTTACAATATCCTCTTCGCGATTGGAGAATTCATCAAAGATAATGCCCCGTTCAGCTTCTCTGATACGTTGCATAACAACCTGTTTAGCTGTTTGCGCTGCAATTCGCCCGAATTTTCTTGGAGTTACTTCAACCTCAACAATATCGCCAATTTCAAAATCGGCTCCGAAGCGTTTGGCTTGTTCAAGAGACATCTCTGTAGCAGAATCTGTAACTTCTTCAACAATGGTCTTCAGCGCGTAAACTCTGATTTCACCCGAGCTTTTTTCAAGGTTTACTTCTACGTTTTGAGCAGAGCCAAAGTTTCTTTTATACGCTGAAATCAACGCTTGTTCAATAGCCTCAACCAGGATTTCCTTATCTATTCCTCTTTCTTTTTCTAATTGTTCGAGGGCGTGAAGCAACTCAGCGCTCATCTCTCTCATACCTCCAAATTAAAAATTAAAAATTCTTTTTACTTTTGCAATTTGTTCTATTTGAAAATCAAGATTTTCATTAGATTCAGTTTTTATAGTCAGAGTTTTCCCATCATAGGAAATCAGCTCGCCTTCATAGCGTTTGGTATTATTGATGGCTTTGAAGAGCTTAATTTCAACAGGTGAGCCTATTGCTTTCTCAAAATCCCGTCTTTTTTTAAGCGGGCGCTCAATCCCAGGAGATGATACTTCCAAATAAAAGGCATGGGGAATGGGGTCTCTTTCGTCAATTATATCGCTTAGTGGTCTGCTGACTTTTTCGCAATCATCCAAAGAAACGCCTTCAGGTTTATCGATATAAACCCTAAGAAACCAGTTACCGCCCTCTTTTACAAACTCTACGTCAACCAGCTCGCAGCCTGCTTCTTCGACAATAGGAAGAGCTAATGCTGCAACAATCTCCGATATACTTGCTTTTGCCATCCATACCTCCGTATACGTGTGATGCTATGCTGACTAATAAATTAGTTAATTAAGCATCCTAAAGAGTTCTTGCGTTTATTACAACAACGAGCAACCATTAAAAATGCAAAGAGTGGGAATTCCCCACTCTTTGTGTAAAAAACGCATCGAACAGATTCATTCTACCACACAAGATCAACGCTGGCAACATATTTTATTCAGAATTAGTCAAAGATCATTTGTGGGTATTTTGTGATACACTTATTATATGTCCAACAAAGAAAAAAATATTAAAGTCTCATCCTTTTAAAGCTTTTAAATATAACGTGTCCCGATATGTAAGCAGCATATCAGGTTCTCATTGTGGATACAACAAGCTTCTGATATGCTATCAGCATACCGGATGCTGCTGTGGCTACTTGAAAATATATTCATTAATTATAAATAGATATGAAGAAAGTAAATAAAAAGCGCGTGGAGTTTATAATACGATGACTGTTGTAGGAATTATTTCCGAATATAACCCTCTTCATCAAGGGCATGCCTACCATCTTGAAAATGCCCGAAAGAAAGCCGAGGCTGACGCATGCGTCTGTGTCTTGAGCAGCAGCTTTGTACAGCGTGGAGAGCCAGCCCTCCTGTCTAAGTGGGCACGGGCCAGAATGGCTATAAGTGCTGGAGCAGATCTTGTGCTGGAGCTTCCCAGTGCTTTCTCATGCGCCTCAGCGGAATACTTCGCGTCGGGTGCAGTCCGGATTCTGGAAAGCCTTAATTGTGTCAATTATCTCTGCTTTGGCAGTGAAGCTGGAATTCTTACAGATCTTGAACAAGCAGCCCAAGCTCTCGCTTTTGAAAGCCATGATTTTAAATTTCATCTGAAAAAGGCACTGGATGAGGGCCTTTCTTTTGCCGTTGCCCGCCAGAAAGCCTTTCAAGCAATCCAGCCTAATGAAAAAAATTTCAATACTTCAGTAATTGCAGCCACAAGCACCAGTAGTAACTCACCCAATAGCATAGCGGATATTTTAAATAAGCCCAACAATATTTTGGGCATCGAGTACATCAAAGCAATCAAGCGAATGGGCGGCAGCATGGTGCCCCTTACCGTTGAAAGAAAGGGTGAGGGTTACCATAGTCTTGTACAGACCTCTTCCTTCGCAAGTGCAACCGCCATACGTAAGTATTTGGCCGACGCCCCTGCGCCGATTTGCTTTGAATCAGACGCTTTTCTTCATAATAATCTTCCCCAGAGCAGTCTTGAAATTCTGTCGTGTGAATTTGCACAGGGCCGAGGTCCTGTGTTTCTCGATGCTTATGAAGCCATTATTCTCTATTTATTGAGAAGCAGTACAGGGAAGGCCTTATCAGACCTTCCCTATATGGGGGAGGGTCTTGAGAATCGGCTTAAAGAAGCAGCTCTTAAATCAGCGTCCTTAAAAGAGCTTGTCTCATCGGTTGTAACAAGCCGATACCCAGCCTCCCGCATCAAAAGGATACTCTGTGCTCTGCTCACAGGTTTGACAGGAGAATTTCTTGAGGTATTGAAAGGTAATGGATATGCTCAATATATCCGTGTTTTAGGATTTAACGAGACGGGGCGAAAGCTTTTAGCTGGCATAAAAAAGAAGGTTCAGCTGCCCATCATCACAAAGCCCGCCAACTACACTAAGCTTGAAAATCCTCTTGCTAAAAGACTCTTTGAGTTGGAAATACGCGCAACTGACAGCTATGTCCTCGGTTACGTGAATCCAACGGAACGACTAGGAGGCACTGAGTTCAATGCCTCGCCGGTCTTTATAAAATCGTGATTTCTTATTAGCTATTTGAATTCCATGCTATAATGAGCTGCTCCTCAATCTTTGACAGAACATCATTGAGTATGATCATTTTTTTAACAACGGTGAAAAAGGCTAGAACTAATGCATCAACATTTTCATCGTTCATCATGACACCCCCAGGTTTGTCTTTCCTTCTATATAGTATGAGAAACCCAACCATTAGGTTCCAGAATGAGACAGGAAGAAACAAAAAGATCGATCCTCTGTATAATAAAAGGATTGCCCCGTGGTTTAGTCCCACAGTGCAATCCTTTATTGTGTCAACTCATGATTTCCTGTTATCTGAGCTGTGCGCCAAAGCTTTTTTCAAGTTGCTTGAGAATGCGCTCCATCGCTTGACTCACATCCTCATCCTTCAGAGTCTTGTCGGCAGCACGGAATGAAAGTGCAAAGGCCACGCTCTTCATGCCTTCAGGCACCTGAGCTCCTTTATAAATATCAAAGAGCTTTACCTCCTCAAGGTACTCGCCGCCTTTTTGGCTGATAGCGGCCATGAGGTCTGCCACATAAAGCTCGTCTTTCACAACCACCGCTATATCGCGGGTAACTGCAGGGAATTTCGGCAGCTGCTTATACTGTCTCTTAGTGGTGGAGGCTTCGATCAAAACAGATACATCCACTAGTGCTACATAGGTACGCTGAGGGCACTCTGTCTTTTCAGCCACCTCAGGATGAATTTCCCCAAGAATAGCGCAGGGTCTACTCTCGCCTTTTATCTTAACATAGAGCCTGGCCGTACGCCCGGGATGGAAGGACGGATGCTCGCTCTCCGCCTTAAATTCAAATTTTTCAATGCCGAGGGCTGCTAATAGCTCCTCAATAGTACCCTTCAACTCAAAGAAGTCAGCGTCTCCTCCATATAGTCCAATGGTCAGGGTTTGGCGCTCATCCGGAAGCTGCTCACCTTCAACAGGCAAATAGACAAACGACAGCTCAAAGACGCGTGCCTCTGGAATCTTGCGGTTACTATTGGTGGATAAAACCCTCAACATATCGGGTAGGGTCGTGGTACGCATAATGCTAAAGTCTTCACCCATGGGGTTTGAAATGACCACGGCCTTGCAAAGGGGATGATCACCAGGCAAGTTAATGGTATCAAAGACCTTAGGGCTTACCATAGAAAGCGTGTAGGCTTCATTCAGGCCACATCCCAGCATCGTATTACGAATCACGTCCTCCATGCGCTGTTTATATGTCTTTCGGCCTTGCATGGACTCCTTGCCGGACAACAAGCTGGGTTTGATCGCATTATAGCCATAGAATCGGGCCACCTCTTCGCAAAGGTCTGCGAAAAGCTCAATATCAGCCCTGAAAGAAGGTGGTACAAGGGTCATAGCCTTATCATCCACCTCAAACTCCAGAGCTTTAAAGATCTTTACCATTTCATCCTTAGAAATCTCTGTTCCTAGAAAAGCATTAATGCGGTCCGGATCAAACTTCATAACCCGCTTTTCATAGGGCTTGGCATTGCAATCGATGATGCCCTTGACAACTTTACCGGCTCCTAAGCGCTCAATTAGCTCCACGCAGCGGTTGAGGGCTGGGATGACATTCTCCTGGTCCAATCCCTTTTCAAAGCGGCTGGAGGCCTCACTGCGAAGCCCCATTTTTTTACCGGTAATACGAACAGATGCGCCATTGAAGGTAGCGGATTCCAGTAGTAGGGTGCGGGTGCTTGCGGTTACCTCAGAGTTTTCGCCGCCCATAACGCCCGCTACAGCCACAGGACGATTCTCATCACAAATCACTAGCATGGCCGTATCCAATGGTCGATCCTGACCATCCAAGGTTTTAATAGCTTCTCCCTCTTTGGCGGTACGGACGATAATCTTCCCGCCTTGGAGCTGCTCATAATCAAAAGCATGCATGGGCTGGCCATATTCAAGCATGACATAATTGGTGATATCCACAATATTGTTAATGGGTCTCATCCCGGCTGCTGCAAGTCTTCTCTGCATCCAGGCCGGAGAGGGCTCTATTTTAACATCCTTGACAATGCGCGCTGCATAACGGGAACAGAGCTCAGGGTTCTTAATCTCGACTGTGGCCAGGGAAGCCGCATCCCCGCCCGCTTCTTCCTTAACGTCAATTTCAGGCTTTCTAAAGGGAGTTCCCAAGGTGACGGCCGTTTCACGGGCAAGACCGATAATGGATAAGCAATCCGGGCGATTAGAGGTAATCTCAAACTCCACCACCTGATCAAGGTCTAAAACGTCCTTTACATCCGCTCCCAACTCGGGGCTATTTTGAAAAACATAAACACCATGCTCGGGTGCATCGGGTAAATAATCCTTGGTGAGATTAAGCTCATCAATGGAGCACATCATACCATAGCTTTCCACACCGCGAAGCTTGGAAAGCTTAATATCGCCGCCGGGCAGCTTTGCTCCAACCAGAGCCAAGGGGATCATATCCCCCTCTTTTACATTGGGTGCACCGGTTACAATTTGCAGTACTTCATTACCTACATCAACCTTGCAAACACGAAGCTTGTCAGCATCGGGATGCTTTTCCATGCCGATAATTTTACCGACGACAACCTTTTCAATGCCCTTGCCCATATCCTCGACGCCTTCAACCTTTGAACCGGACATGGTCATGGCCTCTGCGTATTCCTTGGCAGTAACATTGATCTCTGTATAATCCTTAAGCCATTTAATGGGTGCCTTCATTATCTTTCCCTCCTTAGAACTGCTTTAAAAAACGCATATCGTTTTCAAAAAGCAATCGCATATCGTCAATGCCATACTTGCCCATGGTAATACGCTCTACGCCCATACCAAAAGCAAAGCCTGTATAAACCTCCGGATCAATGCCGCATTCTTTCAAGACATTGGGGTGTACCATGCCGGCACCGAGAATCTCAACCCAGCCCTCACCCTTACAAATTCTACAGCCTGAACCGCCACATCCCCAGCAGGATACGTCAACCTCAGCGGATGGTTCGGTGAAGGGGAAGTGATGAGGTCTCAAACGAATCTTTGTTTTTTCACCAAAAATCGCTTTTGCAAAGGCCTGCAAAGTGCCAATAAGGTCTCCCATGGTAACGCCTTTATCAATAACCAAGCCCTCTACCTGATGGAAAACAGGTGAATGGGTTGCATCTACGGCATCGGACCGATAAACACGACCGGGGCAGATAATACGGATAGGAGGTGTATTGTTTTTCATATGCCTGACCTGAACAGGGGACGTATGGGTTCTCAGCACCACATTTTCACTCATGTAGAAGGTATCCTGAGTGTCGCGGGCAGGATGGTTTTTAGGAATATTGAGAGCTTCGAAGTTGTAATAGTCCAGCTCCACCTCAGGCCCTTCGGCAATCTCGTAACCCATGCCCAAAAAGACATCCTTGAGCTCATCCAGTACAGCCGTTAAGGGATGCTTCTTACCAAGGCTCTTCACCTTTGCAGGCATGGTCACGTCCAGTATCTCACTTTTGAGCCTTGCATCACGCAGGGCCTTTGTCAAACGTTCTTTAGCCTGAGTAAAGCCTTCCTCAAGTGCAACACGGACATCATTGGCCATTTGTCCGATGACGGGACGTTCTTCGGCCGACAAAGCCCCCATGCCCTTAAGAATTTGGGTCAGTTCTCCCTTTTTGCCAAGATAGGCCACCTTCAAATCCTCAAGCTCGCGGATATCTGTTATTTGCCCGAGCTTTTCAAGAGCCTGCTTCTGAATGGCTTCTAATTGCAATTTCATTGTGTTTTACACCTCAATTTCAATAAATTCTTCCAAAGTGTTGAATTTCAATTCAGTCACAACTCATTTGTGTTTAAACATAACAAAAACGCCCCGTCATAGGACGAAGCGTTTGCTCGCGGTACCACCTATGTTCATGACAATGCCTTTAAAGCAAAGCACACTGACATGCACTTCAACGCTATAACGGGCTATCCCGGCCGCTCCTACTTGATATTTCAGGCGGCAGCTCCGGAGTGAAATTCAGTCAAACACATTCAAATTGATGCTCTCAGCCAATGACATCAATTCTCTTTTTGAAGGGGTGCCTGCTTACTTGGTCTCCATCATAGCTAGTCATTTTATTTGTTAGAATATATTATACCCAACATGGAAGAACTGTTCAAGTTTTTATAAAAATTCTTAACTTATCGGTTCATCTTTTCAAAATAGTATTGCTTGTTTCCCTTGGGCTTAATGATGCCAAAGATTTCCCCCTGTTGATCAATAAGGGAATATTCCTCATTTTTGCCCGCTTTCAGCTCCAGCACTTTAATATGATTTTCATCCTCAAAGCCCAGAAAATTCGCATTGCCATGAACCTCAAGGTCGAACCAAAAGCTCTGTTTATGAGCAACCGGAACAAAGCTCACTCCGGTTCGTTTTTTCAGTATGGACTGGGCTGCGCCTGTAAAGGTCCAGTCGGCAGCTGTGCAATTGACAAAATGCTCTAAATTGGGTGTAATATATAGCCCTTTAGTGCCAAAGGCCAGAACCTGTGTCACACCTTCGTCATTGGTCTTGTCCGCCAATTGAGAAACCTGCTGTATGATCTTGGTGTCGATTTCACTTACCCGCTTGTAATCATAGGTTTCAGCGATATTACCCAGTAGCATGCCAAAAACAAAAAGCCCACCCAGAATTCCTTTCCCCCATTGGACCCATTTAAGCTTTCCCATGGGGCCCAAAAGACTGAATATGGCTTCTGCCATCATGCCAAGACCAATAAATGAGAGAAACACATTGCGATTGCTGATCCAAATAACCTCCAGCAAGAAAAACGGCGCACAGGGCAGAAATAAAAGCAATGCGCCTATGGCAAAGCTAAAAAGACTTCCCTTAACAGACTTCGGACGAAATTCTGTAGCAAAAAAGAAGCCCAGCAGGGCGCTGATCACCATAAGCAGTACGATATAGACAAAGGATTGATTTTCCCAAAGTATCTGAAAGCCGTTTTCAAAGCCGCGCTTAAACATACGCGCTGAGGTCATGGTCAGCAGGTCAAAAATCTCTTCAAAGACTTTTTGTGTATGCTCCCCTATTTTCTCCTGGACCAATTGTCCTCTCGACGCCATATTTCCCGTATCCTGAAAAAGCGCATAATATCCTCCGATAATGACTACGTTGAGGATGGGAATACCCATAATAAGCTTGTTTCCCAAGCGTTTAAAATTAAGTAACAGAATGAAGCATGCCCCGGCAAAGGAAAAGACGATAACCTGCTCATAAAACCCCAGTGATAGCAGATTGAATAAGGCGAACAGGGCCAGATACATACCATAATGGGGTGCCTTTTCTTCGCTTTTGTCCAAGTATAGAATCAGCATATAGAAGGATAAAACTGCAAAGAAGAGGCCTGTCACAAGACGGGAGGAAGCTGCAATCCAATAGCTGGCTTCTGTTCC
>JAEYPI010000002.1 GCA_023410885.1 Bacillota bacterium | reverse complement strand
GTCTATAAGGAAATTGCCTCATCTCAGCTTTCCAAGGAGGAATTAACAGCATGAGTGAAAATAGATCTCCTTCAAATAGCAATAATCGATTCGCCGAAAAAAGCCCTCTGGGACGCAATCTGGGCGGCCTTGGCGGTCCAATGCGAGGCGGTCCCATGAGAGGTGGCCCCATGAGAGGCGGCCCCATGGGAGGTGGCATGCCTGGCATGGCAGGTGAAAAACCTAAAGACTTTAAAAAGACCATGAGTAACCTCTTGGGTTATCTCAAGCCCTACAATCTCTCAATCCTCATTGTTTTGATTTTTGCTGCAGGCAGCGCGGCCTTTTCCATAATTGGCCCCAATGTTTTGAGAAAGGCTGTCAATAAGCTTTTCGAGGGACTCGTAAGTAAGGTTTCAGGAATAGAAGGCGCAGGTATTGATTTTGGTTATATTGGAAATATCCTCATGCTCCTATTGGGATTATACCTCGTAAGTGCTTTGTTCGGTTTTATTCAAGGCTTTATTATGTCAGGGGTTTCCCAGAAGGTTTCCTATAATCTGCGTAAAGCCATTTCTGAAAAAATGAACCGTTTGCCACTTAAGTACTTTGATACTAAAACCCATGGTGAGGTACTATCACGTGTGACCAATGATGTTGACACAGTGAGCCACACGCTTAATCAGAGCTTGTCACAAGTCGTTACTTCTGTGACTACCCTCATCGGTGTACTCATCATGATGTTCTCCATCAGTTGGATTATGACTCTGGCTTCCCTGCTCATTCTCCCCCTTTCCACCATTTTTATCCTAATTGTCGTCAAAGCTTCGCAGAAATACTTCAAAACTCAGCAGGAATACCTGGGCCATATTAACGGACATATAGAGGAAATGTATGGCGGGCATACCATTATGAAGGCCTTTAACGGTGAAGAGCGCTCAGTTAAAAAGTTTGAAGAGATCAATAACACCCTTTACCAATCCGCTTGGAAAAGTCAATTTCTTTCGGGTATGATGATGCCCATTATGACCTTTATCGGCAATCTTGGATATGTGATGGTCACCATCCTCGGCGGATGGCTTGCAGTTAAGAAAACCCTTATGGTTGGTGATATTCTTGCCTTTATCCAATATGTCCGCTCATTCTCCCAGCCCCTCTCACAGGCTGCCCAGATTGCCAATATTCTTCAATCAACTGCGGCTGCGGCCGAAAGGGTCTTCGAGTTTTTAGGCGAAGAAGAAGAAATCCCTGAAACCGAAAATCCTGTGAGTACCACAAATATAAAGGATGCAGTGGACTTTGAACATGTCCGCTTCGGTTACCATCCCGATGAAATTATCATTAAAGACTTTAGCGCAAAGATCATGCTTGGACAGCGTGTTGCCATTGTAGGGCCGACCGGAGCCGGTAAAACCACCATTGTCAAGCTTCTTATGCGTTTCTATGACATTAACGACGGAGCCATTACTGTGGATGGACACGATATCCGTTCCTTCAGACGTGAGGACCTTCGGAGTCTTTTTGGCATGGTACTTCAGGATACATGGCTGTATAACGGCAGCATTATGGAGAACATCCGATATGGCAGGCTTAATGCTACGGATGAAGAGGTTATTGAAGCTGCAAAGGCTGCACATGCCGACCATTTCATCCGCACTCTTCCCAACGGCTATCAGATGATTCTGAATGAAGAAGCCAGCAATGTCAGTCAGGGCCAAAAGCAGCTTTTAACTATCGCCCGTGCCATTCTGGCCGACCCGAAGATACTCATTCTGGATGAAGCCACCAGCTCAGTAGATACCCGTACAGAGATACTTATTCAAAGAGCCATGGACAACCTGATGAAGGGACGAACCAGCTTTATCATTGCTCACCGGCTTTCAACCATTCGTGATGCTGACCTTATTCTTGTTATGAAGGATGGGGATATTGTAGAGCAAGGAAAGCACCAGGAGCTTCTGGAGAAAAACGGCTTCTACGCATCCCTTTATTACAGCCAGTTTGATGTAGCGCAAGGTGCTTAGGACTCGAAGGATTTGAGCTCGTTCTGGCATTTCACCCAGTCAGACATCAATTCTTCGAGCTTCGTTTCCAAAGTTTGCTTTTTGGAGAGGATTTCGTTCAAACGTTCATAGTCAGAAGCATACTTGTCAAGCTCTTCTGCCAGTTCGCTTAATCGACCCTCAGCATGGGAAATATCCTCTTCTATTTTAGAAAGCTTCTTTTCAAGGGCTTTGGGATTAGGTCCTTTAATCCTGCTGTCGGTTTTGGGCCTTTCCCGGGGAGCTTTTTCCTGCTCCAGCCGCTGTTTTTGCTGTGCCTCAAAGCGCCTCCATTGGCGGTATTCCTCGAAATCACCGTCAAACCGATAGAGCTCACCATTCTCTAGCTCGCATATAACAGTGGCAAACTTCCTGATAAAATATCGGTCATGGGATACAAATAGAATAGTTCCTTCAAATTCATCCAGTATTCCCTCCATCCACTCTCTTGAGGGAATATCCAGATGATTGGTAGGCTCATCAAGAATCAGAAGATTGACGCCACTCTGCATGAGGAGACAGAGCTTAAGGCGGCTTCTTTCGCCACCCGACAAACTACCCACAGTCTTAAAGACATGCTCACCCGTAAAAAGGAAACCCGCCAGCAGATTTCGAGCCCTGCCCTCATCCAATGTAAGCGCAATTCGTATGGTGTCTAAAATTGAAAGCTCAGGTTCATCAAATTGTACAATCTGAGGGAGATAGGCAATCTTAATGCTGGGGCCGACACGGACTACCCCATTATCGGGCATCTGCTCACCCTGTATAATTTTAAGCAGCGTTGTCTTACCCGTACCGTTATTACCCATAAGCAGCATGCGATCATTTTTTTTAACCAGAAGGCTCACATCCTGCAGCACTCGTTTTTGACCAAAGCTTTTTTGAATGCCTTTCAGAGTGAGTACCTCCATACCCGAAAAATCATCGGCCTTAAAGGCCTGGGACAGCTTTCGTTCATGCTTTGGTTTTGGTGTGGCGTTGCTCTGCATTCTCTCCAGACGCTTCTCCATACCAAAGGCCCGCTTATGCAGCTTTGGATTATCAGCCCGATTTGCCCAATCATGCATGCGTTTGACAGCCTGATCAAGCTGTTTCATTTTTTTTTGCTCCTGCTCAAAATGCTGAAGCTGCTCAATCCGTTTTTGTTCCTTTAACAGGGCGTATTTGCTGTAATTTCCTTCATAGCTGGCAGCAATGCCATCCTCAATCTCAACAATCTTTTCGGCAACCTTATCCAAAAAATAACGATCATGAGAGATGATCATGACCGTTCCTTCAAAGTCTGCCAGATACTCTTCCAGCCATTCTACAGCATTGATATCCAGATGGTTGGTAGGCTCGTCCAACAGCAGAATATGCGTATCCATCAGAATAATTCGTGCAAGATTGACACGGGTCTTTTCTCCCCCACTTAACGCCATAAAAAGACGTCCCTGCATATCAGAATCGATGCCTAATCCGCTGCAGACCCTTTTAATGGAAGTCTCCATATCATAGCCGCCTCGGGCCTCAAACTCCGAGAGCATGGAGCCATATAGCTTCACAAGGGCAGAATTATCTTCCGAAGCCAATCTTTTTTCCATGAGATTAAGCTTCTCTTTCATCCCATGAAGCTCACTAAAAGCAGAGTTCAGCACTTCGTATACCGTGGCATCAGAAGGATACTCGGGAATCTGATCCAAAACACCGATACGGCGTCCTCTGGCTATCATCATTTCTCCCTTTTCATAGCTTTCCTGCCCCGATATCATTTTAAAGAGTGTGGTCTTACCCGCACCGTTTTTACCTAATAGACCCACAATGGTGTTTTCATAGATTTCAAGGGATACACCCTTAAGAATGTGATTTGAACCATAGTATTTATGAATATCTCTCAATACGATCTCAGCCATACGGACCCCTTCAGCCTAAGTCCTGAACCGACGATAATCCTTCGTCAAAAACGCTTATGGTCTCCTTGATCAGAACTGTCAGGCTAATATTGTTTTGATGATCTAAAAGCAGTGAAAGCGAGCTTTCTTCTTTTGACAGGGCTATCTCGACTAATTGCAGCTGTTTTTCCGCTCCAAGGGCAACGCTGTAACCTAACAAGGCCATGGCTTCAGTCATCCAGGCAGGCAAGCTGTCAAGCGCGATATTGCGGTTTAAAATACGCTTTTTAAGCGATTTCCATAAACGTTGCTGAGCGACCCCATAATCAGTATGCTTTCCAATTCTTAAGGTATAAAGGTACAGAGTCAGCCCCACCGGAAGCATGGAATAACCTGCCCAAATTGATAAAGAAACAGGAATGACGCACCCCAGAAAGAAGAGGATTGCTCCAAAAATCAAGCCAAGATTACGATAGAACAGAAGTCCTGAGCCCAAAATATTTTTATCGGAATAGCCCTTTAAAACCCGCTGCTCCCATTCATCATAATGGTGCTTGATAGACACAGCAGTCTCCTTTTTCTGTGCCTGTGTCAGAAGTTGGCTTGGATTAAACCGGCCCGCTTCATCACTCATTTCTGCTATCCAGCCCAATAAATAGCGATCTGCCTCAGACAATCCCCCATCGTCCTTTTTATCAATGATACTAAAGGCCATGCTTTTGGGCTGATGCTTCTCTATCACTGTAAGTTCAAGATATCCGCGAGAGACAAGTTGAAACATACTTCCCAGGATGGCTCTAGCACCTGTTTTCCCATTTGCAGAAAGAAGGCGGACCTCCGGGGGACTTAAGGGCTCAATATCCTTTAGGTCTAGAGGTAATGGCGTCTTTTTAAGCTGACGAAGCTTTCCCTGAATTTTGATAAGAGTGTAAAGCCCCAATAATGATGCCAGTATAGAGAACAGGGCCGCAATAACCCTCGCCCTTTGTGTCATTCTATCAGCCCAGGCCCGCCTTCCTGCTTCTCTGGCGGCATTTTCTCTTGCCTCTAAAAGATCAGCCTTATCACTTTCATCATAGGCTTCCTCTTCTTCAAGGATAGTCGGAAGCTGTGAACCTTCATCAATAATACGAGAATGATAGACGACGTTTTCAGGAAATACAATTCGAGCTTCCACGTACTCTCCCGGTACTGTATCGGGAATATTAAAAGATATGGAACGACTGCTTTCCACTTTCTTTCGTCCCACCAGAACCCCGTGTAAAAACGGCCTTATGGAGCTTGTTTCGGTTTGTACGGGAAGGAAAACAGTAATATTGATATTGGAGATACGTCCTTCCCAATTTTGCATGATATGCTTTCTTTTGTACTCCGCCACATCACCATAGCGTTTTATGGCATTTTTAACAGTATATTTCACTACAATAGAGCCATAACGATTATTGAAGGTACCATAGACCTTCACTCTGACGCTCTCTTTTTCCTGGATCACGCTGTATGTACCTGAAAAAACATTAGCATCCCATTGTCCAGCGGAAAGCCTGTCACACTCAATATAGCCGTCCTTCTTAAGCATATATACGCTCTGGATTTCAACCTCTTCTCCTTCTTGTTTGTCAATAAGGAGCATCACATTGTTATAGCCACCGAAAGAGGTGTATTTAACGCTTTCCGTTACATCCAGGCTTCCATCAGTATTTATGCGCACATTAACATCATAGCCCGATATACTATAAGCCATATCCGTATAGGAAAAGACAGAAACCCCTGTTACAAATATCATCATACAGAAAATAATGACGAGCACTACCCCTTTTACGGATTTAACAGTCATAGAGGTCCCTCCTTTCCAAGTAGTTTTATCGACTCTCTCTACCAAAGATCAAAGCTTTTAAATTGTTTAAAAACGGGCGGTAATCAGCAAATATCAGTACGGGTGCCACTATGGCGGCACGGTACCGGTAATAGGTATCGGCCACATTTTCACTGATCAGAGCATTGATGAGGCTGTAAAAAATGATGAAAGCCAAGAGACCCAAAAGATACGGGTCCCATCTGAGCAGGGCATCCAAAAATCCGAATAGCGCAATGATCATAAAGAGATACCAAAGCACCATCTCAAGCCTAACTATTGTTACGGCAAACTGATTACCCGAAATATCGGTAATACTATCAACATTCTCAAGATGAGGTTTGGTCAAGAAACCATTTATGGCACCCGGGATATCTTTTTCTTTAATAATTTTTAAAATGGATCCCAATTCATCATCGATATCTTCATCCCCACCCTCATCCCGGTCCAAAGGCAGGGCATGGTAGCCCTGCATATTGGTGAATACAGTGGTAAAGGTCAAAACGATGCAGCACACTAAAATAATGGAACCAAACATTAAAATAAGCCGGCGCTTTGTTTTAATATAATAGAAAAATAGACCTACCAAAAGCCCGCCACCAATGGTATAGAGCATGTAAATACGAAGAAGTGTACTCACCCAAAGCAGCAGGCAAATGGCAAGAATGTAAACAGCCTGCCTCCCTCTGGACCATTCCCTCTCCTTAAGCACTCTTAGGGCCAAATACCAGATGAGAATCGTTAATAAGAAGGTCATGGACTCTTTACGCGTGTCCGTGGTCCAGACCATCATACTGGGCATATATAAATAAGTAAGGCCTATAAAAGCAGATTTCTTAAAGGTGTAGCCTAAATTTAAGGCAATACCGGTAAGAAGAAAGCCCGATTGTATCGCCATAAAGGCATTGATAAATGAGGCAGCGAAGCGGTTAACCCCTAACAGTGCATAATGGGTGCCAACAAGTGCGGTATACCAGGTAT
>JAEYPI010000286.1 GCA_023410885.1 Bacillota bacterium | reverse complement strand
CCCATACGCTTTAATTCTTCGTCTGCCTTTTGCTTTCCAACATCGGTTATAATATACTCTTTTTTCTTGCTATCAACTTCATCACCAAAAGGGACAATCCATTTCTTCTTTACTAATGCGTTAATAGCTCCATATAAAGTACCTGCACCTAAAGCAACCCGTCCGTTGGTTTCCTTTTCAATAAACTGCATAATTCCATAACCATGATTCGGCTTATACACAGCTAACAGGACAAGGAAAGTTGTTTCCGTTAACGCTCCGCCCTTTATATTATCTCTGATATATACCACTCCCATATACTACGTTTACTGTAATAAAAATATATCACTAAACGTATTAAGCGTCAATGCCTTTTTCAAGTAAATTTTTTAAATAGATGGGAAAAGAGTTTAATAAGGAATAACCAAACAACCGAGTAAGCAAAAGCGAATAAAGCAAATATAGCCGCTTCAATTATAAATGCAGCCTCCGGCGTCATACCTCCAAATACAGCCAGACCCATTGCATTTTTAAGCAAATTGATGCCAATGAATAAGGTGACGGTGCTTATAGCCATTGAAGGAACAATTTTTTTATTATAGCTGATACCTAAGGAAAGGCCCAATAATCCTGTAGTCATCATAAAAATGATTGCTTCCTGGGGGTTTAGCAACAAAAGAATTAAAGTAGAAGAAAGATAGACCATCATTCCTAAATAACGTGAGCGCATTGTCGCAAGCGTAATAGGAAGGGTTGACAACGGACTAAGGATTAATCCCATGACTGGCAAAAATATTGGGGCTGACTGGAATAGAATGGCCAGTGCAGTGAGAATACCTCCAACGCTTACGGTTTGTGCAGATTTATTAATGCTCATGTAGATACCTGCCGTTTTGCTTATTTAATAGCAGTATATTTACATGTAAAAAAGAAAGTTCTCAAGCCTCGACCCATTAAAAAAGGCTTGAAACTTACGCTTCAAGCCTTTTCGAACAATTCTGGGTGAGTCATGTTGTGCGATACCGCTGGCACCGCACTCTATTCAATATCCGTGTTGGTGCTATATTCAGGTCACCTCAAAAGAAGGTTTTTCTATTATTCCTTGGTCAGGTTGTTGGTGATAGTATATTCTGCCTTCTTTTCAGTAAGCCAGGTGGAGTATGCGTCACTCAATTTATCACTTTTCAATGCTTCTTCAATTTCAGCCTTGCTATCTTCGAGGGTAGCTTCTTTTGCTGCTATTTTATCCGTTACCTTAATAATGTGATAGCCGTATTCTGTCTTAACGGGTTCGCTGATCTGGCCAATCTCCATGGAGAAAGCAGCGGTTTCAAATTCCTCAACCATATTCCCTCTTGTGAAAAAGTCTAGATCGCCACCCTTTTGTGAATTCGATGTATCGGTGGAATATTCAGCGGCCAACGCAGCAAAGTCCCCGCCATTATCCAATTTCTGCTTAACTTCCTTAGCAGTTGCTTCGTCCGCCACTAAAATATGGCTTGCTTTTACTTGCTCTTCCGTAGCAAGGCTTTCTTTATTGGCTTCAAAATAGGTGCTGATCTCTTCATCTGTAATTGTAATCCGAGGTTCGAGAAGCTTCACCGTCACAAGATAGGCTTCTATGTCCGTTTTCATATCTTCCATGGTAGTGCCGCTTAGTGCCAATTGCTGGTTAAATAACTCTTCACCGCCATATGATTCGATCAGGGGATTCAGTTCATCCTGAATGTCCTGGTCAGTCACAGTGATTTTTTGTTTAGCCGCTTCAATCTCGATTATTTTGTCCGTAATCATACCGTCAAGAGTTTGTTCCCCATAATATTTTACGAGTGTATTGTAGAGGTCATCTTTCGTGATTTTCTCACCGTTGACTTTAGCGACGGTATCAGCTGGGCCAAAGGATATAATTAATATAGCCGCTATATTAATTATGATTACCACGAACAGAATGTAAGATAGGTTGTTCTTTAAAAAATTCTTCATTATGTGCTCCTTTATCCTCTCGTTTTGAAGTTACAACACTATTCTACCATAAATATAAGACAAAAATGTGGACAAAGTGTGAATGTCATATGAAGGAGCTGTGAATCCCTTGGCCTAAGTAGTTCAATACGATGTTTTGATTTAAATGCGGTTGTTATGCGGGCAATAAATTATCAGGGCTGGAGTATGTGGAAGTCTTCAAAAGTGCTGGTTGAGAGCTCTTACTGTAATACTAATGCGAATAGAGAGTAGAATTATAAGAATTGGATCATCAGTTTGAAAAATCCAATGTACAGACAAAAAATCGAATAAATGGGGCCAATTTTATGGAAGGATGTATTAAAGACAGGCAAGAAACAGTCTGGACCAAAGAAATGTTGGATGGCTTACTGCATGGCCAATGGCTCGTAGCGCCTCCAAAGGATTGGTGCTTTTGGAATATGGCCATTTCTGAGTACGCCTGTATTGGCGATGGTACATTGTTTGTAGCCATAGATGAAGAGAGATGGCTAAAGGGCTCAGGTAATACAGGGGTTTATTCAGATTGGTCCGATACGCACATCGCTTTACCAAAATTTCAACACAAGATCGTTGGGGCTATAGTGGAGCGTCCTATAAAAGGGTTGAATCCCTTAATTCCTCAACTCTTGGTAGAAAACTCCTATGATGTCATACGCACATTAGGTACATATGCCCGGGAGCATTATGATGGAAAAGTCATTGCCATAACAGGAACTGTTGGAAAATCGTCAACGAAGGCCATGGTGAGCCATTTGCTGGGAGCAAAAGGGACTGTCGATTCCACCCTGAAAAATCATAACTCAAGAACAGGGGTTCCTTTGACCCTTACAAGATGTATCCGCCAACCGGACTTTATGGTGTTGGAAGTGGCAATTGCCGCATTGTGGATGAGAATGGGCGGGATTTGCAAGCTAGCCCGGCCTCACGTGTCCATCATAACTGAAATAGCCCTGGGCCAAGTGGGCGCTGATGTGAATTCTGCTAAGGATACGGCAAGAATGAAAGCCCGCATAGCCCAAGGAATTGAGCCTGGTGGATTTGCTGTCTTAAACAGTGACATGGAGGAGTATGACCTTGTAAAAGCAGAAGTTGAAAGCTACGGGGCTATTCCTGTCAGCTATGGTTTTAACGATTCTGCGGATTTTCGGATCCTTGAATGGCATTCGGA
>JAEYPI010000125.1 GCA_023410885.1 Bacillota bacterium | reverse complement strand
ATACCTTTCCCATAAGGTAATTTGGCACTCATTTCAATCTTGCCATATTTAAATTCAAATTTTCCCTTGGTTCTAAGCCGTGCGGAGGTGTAATGAAAGCCCTCTTTTTCTTCCTTTATGGCCTTAATGACAAGGCTTCCGTCCTGTAAAGAGACGTTTTCGGTACTGTCGGTATAATATTGGAGCTCATTATTGCCCCAGCCTTTATTGTTTCCTGTTTCAATGACCCATTTTTCCGCATCAACAGATGCCCCGATTTCACCTTCAAATTCATCACTCCAGACTAGCTTCATCTCCTTTGGAGCGGGTTCCACAGTTGCCGGACTTTCGGAAGGGGAAGTGGTAGGCACTTGTACAACGGGTGGAGACACCTGGTCCATCGGCTTGTCAGAAGGACTGACGGATGGCGCACTGGAACAACCGGCGCAAATCGTTGTCAGTATGAGAACGCCTTTCAGAATAAATGTTTTTATCAAGAATCGCGTTTTCTTTTGATTGGCATTTAGACAAAGAACCATGGGCTCCTCCTTCTTCTTTAACAAGGTCCTAGCACGATATGGAAAACCACCTGATCAGTCGATAAAACATCAATTATTTCCTTTGGAATCTTAACGCAATGACCTACAATGGTGCACTCATCCAGGGAACTTCCGTTCAAGAAATCTTTTTCTATGGCATAATGGCCATAGCTTATTCCATGGGGATTACTGTATTTTACAAGGATCTCCCTGCCCCTGAAGGTCGTCTTGACTGAGGCTTCACCTCGGGGGTCAAATTGCTCCGATGTAAGCTTGGGCTCTATAACAAGATCTCCGAATTCTCCCCGTACCCCATACATCTCATTGAGTACCGTCATCAAAAGCCAGCTTGCGGAGCCGGTTAAATAAGGATAGAGGCCCTTGCCCGATCCATTGAAATACTCCGGGATACCAGGGTAAATACCGGCAGTATCGGTGTCCCCGGCTAAAGTATACAGCGACTTAAAGACCTCATAGGCCTCATTTACAAAGCCGCGCTTGTAAAGGGCGTTCATATACATGACAGCCATATGGCTAAAGGTTGCGCCATTTTCCTTTTCACCATAGGCAAAAGCAAATCCCCTGCCGAAATTGAGCTTGTTGGGGCCGAGAGGTGTATTGAGTCTGTAGCCTCCTGTTACAGGGTCCTGGAGATATTTTTTACAGGAGAGGAAGGAGGTCTCTATCTGCTCGTCCGAGGCCAACCCGAACATGGTGGTAAACACCTGTGCCGTCAAGTTCATTCTGACGCCATCCTTGAATTCTCCATCTACCTGCTGGCCATCATTATTATAGTAGCCGTTAAAAAAGCGATCCTGATCTTGGGTTGTCAAGTATTCCTGATTACGGATATGGTTGAAAATCCATTGCCCCTTTTCTCTTAAATCCTGGGCAAGAGCCTTAATATCGACCTCTATAATTTTTCCGTAAAAACCTTCTGACACGCTTTTCAAATAAGTGTTGAGCAGGCCGAGCTTATAGTCAATGCTATCATAACTAGGTATTCCGGTAAGGGTATCCACAAGTAAACCCAACTCTTCAAAGATTTCCATACTTTCAATTTTGAGCTGTTCAGAGGCTTTGACAATTAATTCAGCCAAGCCCATGAGATTGCTTCCATACAACGCTGTAAAGGCAACACTTTCGCCCCTTTCGCGGGCCATATCCAGGGTGTCGTTCCAGTCTGCACCTTCTAAACGGATAATATTATGCTCACCCACATTAAAAAAGCTGGTTAAATGCTGCACCAAAAGATGCTCAAAGAGGGTACCGGTATAGGGTGAGCCGTCCCTGCCTATGAGCTCCAGGCCCTGTGAGGGTGTCCAAGTTTCGTCCTTTTTTGAAGCTCTGTGCAGCAGCGCATCCCTAAAATAGCTTTGCTTTTCAAGTAACAGTTCAAAATCACCGCTTTGATCGAGATATAGCCGTGTGGTGAGATAAGGCCAAGCGCCATGATCCATCCAAACTCGGGCGATATTGTTTCTGTCGGCAATAAACTCACCGGGCTTTGTGCCGATAATGGTGGCGTTCGTTCCGTCAACCCGGACACCCCCGAAGTTATCCACAAGTAATTGCCTCACATGGGCAGGATCTTGAAGAATAAGAGACAAGCAATCCTGCCAAAGGTCACGCCAGCCTCTGCCGCCCTTCCCATAATCATGATAGGGCAGGAAGGAGCAGCCATATATTTTTCTGAAAACAGGCTGAAGACTGACCCATCTCATCCAGCAGGAGAAATTCTCCAATCCCGATTCAAAGGTAATTTTACTTGCCAGCTCAGCCCAGTAATCTCTATTTTCCTTAAAGGACCTTGCGATATTGCCAAGAGTACCGTACTTCTCAAGCATTTGGTCAATGACCTTTATATCGTCGCATATTCCCGTTAGTAGGATGTATTCCTTCTTCTCTCCCGGATTAAGTACACAATCCTTAAAGCGCAAGGCACCGACATATTCCATACCATCAAGATTTTTCTTTTCAAACCTGGAGGGGCTTAAATTCCTTACAACAGCCTCGGGCCACTCGTAGCTCCCGCCCTCACCGATAAAATGACGGGTAGAGGGAATGGTGCTTGTAGGCGGGGTGCCATCCTTTTCGCAGCCAACGACATAGTAAATCATGTCATTAAACTTATGTCCCCGCTCGTCAAACAGTATTTCCGGCTTTACACAAATGCCGTGCTTTAATTTTTTTAGTCGGTTTACCAGGGACGTAACATGCCGGTGGTCTCTTATATTCTCAGCGGACCGCCCGAAGACGGGAATGGCTGCTGTAGGTGTTATACGAATGGCGTCATTTCCGTGATTAAAAAGGCTGACGCACATGATCTCAACCTTATCCCCTACCGGGACAAAGTGAGTGGTTTCACATAAAAGGTGCTGCCCATGGTCATTAAAGATCAGCTTATGCCAGAGGGGGCCTGCTTCTATGGTTCTTTCGGTCTTATCTTCATTGGTAAACCTGACGCTGTTTTGTTTTGCTGAATTTCCTGATGCGGACCAGGGACCCTTGCCGTGGATATAGAACCAGAAATTTCGCGCTGATTTTGTATTGTGCAGATCCTCAACGGTTACGGGGGCCATAACAAAATGATGCTGGTCCGTTTTTATATCACCGTGAAGCATGGGGGTTATGGAGGACATAAAGCCTGCTTCGTTGCATAGTGGAAAATAAAGCTCATGAATATTCTCGGGATTTTTAAGCCTAAACGCACCATATCCATCGAGATACTCCAGGCTATTGATATTGTCAATCATGGGAGATCCCTTTCCTTTTTAAGTTGATGGTCCTTGTTGAATTTTAAAAAGTAAAACTAATGGCCGGCTGTGCTTGCTTGATTCAATTTTTGCATATTCAATGCAAACTCCTCCGGAGTCAACCTCTCTGCAAAAATGTCGGATACAAGATCGATATGTGTTTTTGCTTCAGTACCTGACAGGAAGGTATCCCAAGCCAGTACAAAGCCGTCTCTGTCTTCTAAAAGCCTGGAAATATCAGTAGCCAAAGGGCTGATATTGGCACTTTCTACATTAACCTTCCAAGCCGGTATGCCTGATCCGGAAAGATAACTCTCCCGACAGAAATTCTCACAAATAGAGACCAAAGCATTAACGGCTTCTTTTTTGTATTTTGTTGAGGAGCTGAACATAAAAGTATCAATGGCACCACCAAGAAAACCGTTAGCATCACCCTTCGCGCCTTCAATGATGGGGAAGTTCTTTACAACGATTTTTCCGTTAACCGGGCTATCCTCGCGATCCATTGAGCCAGCGGCCCAGCTGCCTCCGTAGTACATGGCCACCGTACCATTTAAAAAGGCCAGCTCAGCTTCATGTTGGGTTAATTGCATGCTTCTGACGCTGAAAGCACCCGCATCAATGAGCTCCTTCAGCTTCTGAGCTGACTCAATGAACTCAGGCTGGTAAAAGGAGGCTTCTTTGTTTAAAGCGGCAATACTCTTTTGAATACCGGCCGTCCGGATGGCCAAAATGTTTTGGTAGAATATACCGGGCCATCCATCCTTCAAGCCCACAGCCATAGGTGTAATAGCGTTACTCTTAAAGATCTTTATCGCTTCAAGGAGCTCCGAATAGGTCTTAGGAATTTTTACATCATATTGGTTAAAAAGCTCTTGATTGCAATAGAAGATCCCAGCAATCATAAAGGTAGGTAAACCATATATTTTTCCGTCAAAAGTAAAGTTCTCAAAACTACCTGGCACCAATTTGTTTTTAGTGGCATCATCCAGATAGTCGTCAAGGGCAAGCACCTTTCCGGACTCGACGAAGGGTTTGGCAAATCCAGCACCCCAGCCGTAAAAGATATCGGGTGCCTCATTGACGGCTATGGCCGTTCTGATTTGTATTTTATAGGTTTCATTTTCAGTGGCTTCGGTCATGATCTGAACATTCGGATTGGCATTGTTCCATTCCGCCAGAGCTTTTTCAAATGGCCTCTTATTGGAATCGGAATCGGTTGCCCAGATATGCCAGAGCTTCAATGTAATCTGCTGGTCGAGGGGGACCTGATCATTCGGTGAAGTATGGCCAGGAGCCTGGCTCGTACTCGGAAACGAAACAGCAGGCTCGCAGGCAGAAAGGGTTACAAGAAATATGCACAATAGAACCAGCATAAAACATTTAAATACTCTTTTCATGGCAAGTACCTCTCCCCATGTTGTATAGCGTGAAGTGTTTATGCTTTTACAGCGCCCGCAACAATACCATCGACAATGTACCGCTGCAGGAAAATATACATAATGATGAGCGGGGCTGCGACCATAATCAGGGCCGCCATTTGTTGGGTCATATCTACCTGGTATTGGCCTTGGAATACATATAACCCTCTGGTAATAGGGTACAAATCCTTATTGGACAAATAAATAATCGCTCTTATAATATCATTCCATACACCAATGGCAGTAATAATGGCCATCGAGGCAATAGCGGGTTTCATCAGAGGGATTAAAATCTTAAACATATATTTGAAGTAACCGCAACCATCGATAGAAGCAGCCTCATCAAATTCCTTTGGAATACCTTTTATGTAAACATAAAACATCAGAAGTGGTGTTCCACCTCCACCCACCATACCAATCATATACCCTAATCGTGTGTTGTATAAACCTAAACCTAAGAGCATCTGGAATTGCGGAATGGTACCGTCGGGCAGGAACATCCCCACCAAGAATAAAGTTAATAGGAAGGCGCTATATTTAAGATAGCCTCTGGAAATGGGAAAGGCCAGAAAAATAGCCATTAGTATGGAAACGGTAGTACAGACCACCACATAATAAATACTGTTACCGATATAAGCTGACAGATTGGCTTTCTGGAAGGCCTGTACATAGTTTTCAAAGTGGAAGGACGTTGCCAGAGCGACCGGGTTTGACATATACTCCAGCTTTGTTTTAATGGAGGTATTAAAGGCATAAAAGAGGGGGAACAAATAAACCACCATTAAAATACCAATAAAAATATAAATGATGAGCTTAAAGCCTAATTTTTTAATCATGTCAATTCATCCCTCCTCTTCATTGCACGTTGGTATATCAATGTTGCAGTCAGTATGAAAATAAACAGAATCATGGCCCATGTGGCACCATAGCCTTGTCTCATGGCCGCCGCCCCTGAGCCCGCGTTAATGTTGAATGCATAGTACACGACTCTTGCTGAAAGGGTTTGGGTGGCGATATTCCTTCCTCCTGTTGTGAAAAGGATGACCTGGAAGGATTGCAGGGAGCCTATAACAGCTAGAAGAATATTGACATTGACGGTTGGCCAGAGTAGAGGAAAAGTAATGTATCTAAATTTCTGAGTACCGGTTGTACCGTCAATCTCACCGGCCTCGTAGAGCTCATTGGGAATGGATTGGAGCCCTGCAAGATTAATAACCATGGAATAGCCCATAGCCATCCACACTTGTGTAAAGATAACCCATGATAATGCCGAACCCGAAGAGGTAAAAAATCCACTGTTAAGTCCAAAGAGACCTATGAGCTTTGACACGGGACCATCCATGGGATTGAGCACGCAGAGCCAGACCAATGACGTAACCAAGACACCTAAGACGACCGGAAGAAAAATAACAGATCTGTAAAAGGATCTACCCTTTATCAACTTGCTATTAAGTGACAATGCGATCAGGAGCGCAATAACGTTCTGTATTATTGTAACAGCCACACAAAATATGATGGTGTTCTTTACAACCTGAATCAAATCTCTGCTGCTCTGTTGGAAGAAGAACTCCTTGTAATTGGCAAGACCAATGAACTTCCATGGGACACCCTTCACGCCGCTGATATCAGTAAACGACAAAATGAAGGTTGTTATGGAAGGTATAAGACCCATTGTGACCTGTAAAAAAACCGCTGGTAAAATGCCCAATACTAATGCCCATTTAGGGAAGGATGTTTTTGTTAATTGATGCATATCATCACCCTCATTTTACCGCCAAATTCCTGTGCCGGAAATCAGCACAGGAATTTGGCTTTAGTTTGATATGAATAATCTTTCAGGTCATTATTGAGCTGCCTTGACAGCGGCGTCCCAATCCTGCTGAGCCAGGTTGGCGAGTTCTTCAACTGATCCAACTGTACCACCGAGAGCTTTCAGTTGGTTGACATTGAAGAGCTGACCTGCCGCATACTGACCAAGTCCCTTGGGATTGATGATGAATTTTTCCCAAGCAAGGCCGAAAGCCTTGTTCTTGTCTGCGAGTGAGTTAACAAATTTACTTGAGGATTCTACGCCGGGCATTGTGGGGAAGAAGCCCAGAGCGCTGACAAAGGGACCATAGTTTTCTTTCTGGGAGAGGAAGTCGAAGTACTTAAGCGCCCAATCCTTATTAGGTGTTTTAGCATAAATATTAAACTGCATATCGTACTTGCCTTGGAGCTGGTTGGGTTTGCCGTCAACATCACCGGGGAACGCAAAGTAACCGTATTCAAAGTTGGGATCGAGACCTTCGATAGCAGAGGAGTTCCACGTACCGTCGATCATCATAGCGGCTTTACCGGCTACAAATCTACCGGGAGCTTCGCCATAAGGTACTGCCATGATATTGGGTTCGAGCCAGCTAACAAGCTGTTCAAATCTCTTCCAAAGCTTCATGGACTGTTCGTCGTTGATCTTTCTGGTTCCGGTCCAAAGACCCTTTGCATATTCGTTCATGTCTTTTTCAAAAGCACCTACCATGGCGCTTACGCCAACTGAGGTAAGAGGCCATGCATCGGCCGCACCAACGGTGATAGGCGAGATACCCTTTGAAAGGAGGGTGTTACAAATAGTTTCGAATTCTGCCCATGTACCGGGTTCTTTAAAGCCATTATCATTAAAGATCTTCTTGCTATAGAACAACCCGTTAAATCCAACACCGCCCATGTCAAGGCCGTAAACCTTGCCCTTGTAGGAAACGGCGTTCTGGATCATACCGGGGTCCCAGTTCTTAATGAAAGGCTCATTTGTAATATCAAGGTAGCTTCCGCCAATAATGAAGGTTTCCCAAGCGGGTTTGTCAACGCCCTTGGTGAATTCCTGGGGATATGAATCAAAGGCGGAGAGGTTTGTGAGGATATCAACATCACCGGCTGAAAGTCTGGTATTAACCAAAGTAGGATAGTCGTTGGCCGGAACGGTGTCAACAACAAAGGTAACATTAGGGTATTTTGCTTTAAAGCTTTCATTTAATGCTGCAATAGCCTTTTCATTGGATTCTTGAACCCAGGTAATCATTTTCAGGGTAACAGGTTCCTCTGCCTTAGGAGTAGCAACAGGAGTGGATGAGTTTGTCGATTGAGAAGGAGTGGGGTCATTGGTTGCAGGCTGTGATCCGCATGCGGCCATGCTCAGCATCAGAGCAATAACAGTTACAATGGCAAGAAGCTTTTTCATGGTATTCCTCCTACAAATTTATTTGGCGGCCTATTTTTTTTAGCCACCTCGTAAATTCATCATAAAGGTTTACCGGGCAATAATGAATTCAATGCTTTTTCTAAAAAGGTTAATAATTTTACTTTTATACGCCCCCGCTAATAACGGGTCGAGGCTTGTGGGGGCTAAAGCCCCCTCTATTAACGGGTCGAGGCTTGTGGGGGCTAAAGCCCCCTCTATTCAGCTTTTTTGAAGTCATTGACCGACACACCGGTCCACTTTTTGAAGCATATGCCAAAGTAATGGGGGTTGATAATGCCGACTTCCTCTGCGATTTGATAGGCTTTCATATCGGTTTCCTTAAGCAGCTTAATCGCTTTCTCCATTCGGGCCTTTGTCAGGTATTCTACAAAGGTGTAGCCGGTTTCCTGCTTGAAGATTCTGCTCAGATAGCTCATGTTCATATAGAACTTTTTTGCCGTGTTGGAAAGGGACATTTCAGGATCGGCCAGGTTCTGTTGAAGATAATCCTTCACTTGCTCAATGGATTGATTAACCTTTTTGCTTTGCATACTCAGAATGATATTGATGGTGTTCTCGGCAAGCTTGAGAAGATAATCCTTCATATCAGGTAATGTGTCTATCTTGAATACCTGATCAAAGGGCTGGCTATTACCAGGAAAGATCTCGGCCATATTAATTTCAATTTCTGTGATGACATTTAATAGGATAGAAAGGATATTGGAGGCGCGGGCCCGCATGGATGCAATACGGAGTTTACTTCCTCCCAGGCCGTCAGCAAAAGCACCTTCAATAAACTCCGCCACCTTTTTCTTCATTCCAGCCTTCAGAGCAAAGGACAGCGCATCGGAATAATCGTTCTGCAAGCTAATGGGCTCAGCGGATTGTGAGAAATTAATATCCTGGTAGCTGATGACCTGGTTTTTCCCAGCCACAATCTTATAAGCTAAAGCATTTAGGGCCTCCTTGTAGGAGGTTCTTATTCTTACCTCGCTTGTATAGCAATTGCCGACACCTATGGAAACAGAACACTTTAGCTTGTTGATCACAAGGGCTCTCACGGCTTCAAGACACTCGGGAAAGTCGATAGAAGGTTCGCTGTTTAAAACAACAATGTTCTGGTTATTATCAAGGAAAATATGGACGTAGGAATCATTCCTAAAATATTTCGCAACCATTTCGCAGCATTGCATGGTCAAGAGTAAACGCTCTTCTTCATGGGTATTATCATTGCCTGATTCAGATAATGATCCTTCAATGGCGGCCACTTGAATGTGGTAGGGGTTGATGTTAACGTGGAAATAATCCATCTGCTGTTGAAGGTCTTCGTGCTCAAAGCTTCCCTGTATCATTTTATTGAGCAGCTTTTCCTTTAAGTAGGGCAGGTTTTCCTCCAACTGCTTTTTAGCGCGGTCATATTCAGCCCGTTGATTTCGTTCGGATTCAATTTTGGCCTTCATGTTTAATGCGACTTTCCTTATTTCATCATCGTTGATAGGCTTGAGTAAAAAGTCGGCAATTCCAATTTTAATGCTCTTTTTGGCGTACTCAAATTCTTCATATCCAGTTAGAACAATAATTTTAATAGAAGCATACTTTTCAAAAACAATCTTGCCGAATTCAAGACCATCCATAAAGGGCATGTAAATATCGGTGAAAATAACATCGGGCCTGAGTTGATCCACCAAATCCAGAGCCTCGTTAGCGTTGGAGGCTTCACCAATTACTTCATAGCCGATTTCTTCCCAGTTGATGCAGTTTCGCAACAGATTTCTGACAAGGTGTTCATCATCTACGATAAGTACTTTCAATAAACTATCCGGCATTTTCGACCTCCCTTTCAATCGGAACACGGATAATCACCTTTGTGCCTTCATTTTTTGCACTTTCTATGCTGATGGGATCATTGATACCGTAGAAAAGTCTAAGCCGCTCAATGGTTCCCCTGAGGCCGAAGCTGGTCTTACTATCGCCTTGATAACGGGTGTCCAGTATTTGTGAAATTTCTTCCTGATCCATGCCGACGCCATCATCTGCAACGGAGAGTTCAATTATCCCTTCAAGAAACTTCAGAGACAGGGTAATGGTGCCCTTTTCACCTTTAGGCTTAATGCCGTGGTAAAGGGCATTTTCAACCAGTGGCTGAAGTACCAGCTTGAGGATTTTATACCTTGTCGCTTTATCATCGATATCAAAATACAGGGTGAAGATGTCGCCGTACCGCACCTGCTGTATGGCCATATAATTGCGCACCACATCGATTTCATCAGAAATAGTAATGACTTCGCTGCCTTTGCTAAGGCTTATTCTGTAATAGCTTCCCAGGGCTTTCATGACCTTGTATACCTGCTCATTCTTACCCGAGAGCGCAAGGGAGCTGATGGCATCAAAGGTGTTATATAGGAAATGAGGCTTGATCTGGGCCTGCAATACGTCAAGCTCAGCCTTACGTTTAATTTTCTCTTCCTGCATCATTTTTTTAATGAGATTTTGGATCTCGGTAATCATAATATTGTAGGCATCCCGGAGCTTGCCAATCTCATCATTACCTGCTTCAATGTCAACCTTCTTAAATTCACCCCGTTCAACCCCCTTCATGGACTTGAGCAGTTTCTTAATGGGGTTTGATATCATCCGGGATAGGGCGATTGAACCAAAGAAAAGAAGGAAGGCATTGATTGCCGTAATGGAAAAGGCGATGACATTAAAAATGGCAGACTCCTTGGAAAGCTCTTGAAAAGGGATTGTACTGATAATATTCCATTTATATTTGGGAATATTAATCAGGGAGATTAAATAGTCCTGCCCATTAAATTCCTTTGTTATGGTATGGCCGCTTTCTGAGCTGCTCTTAAGAAGGTCTTGGACATCGGGAAGCTTTGTTTTTTTAAAATCAACAAGGGTTTGATCTTCCTCATCCAGAATCATAATATCGGTATCATACTTATTAAGAATATCTTTGAATGAGTCTGCAAAAGCATCTTCTGAAATGTTGAGAATTAATGTTCCCAAGGGCTTTTGTGTATAAACATCATTAACCACTCTAATGAGGGAAAGGTATTTTTCGTCCGTTGTATCAGGAAAAACACCACCGGCATTCAATCTTAAGATAAATCCACCCTGAGCATCCAACACAGCCTGATACCAATCAGCCTGTGTAATATCTTCCACCATAAGGGCTTTAAGGGGCCGTTTATCAATGCCATAGCGCTGGCTGTTGTTGTCAAAAATATAAATGGAGGAGATAAAAGGGAAGGCGTCAATAAACTTTGAGATATGCGTATTAATAATGCGTTGGGAGGTGACATCTCCGGTAAAAAGGGAGCCGGATGCGGTTGAGGTACTCTCAAGGCTGTTTACTACGAGAAGCTCCTGGCTTCCTCTCAGGGGCTGCTGAATTTCGTCACTGGCAATAATAACCTTGGACAGGTTCTTGGCATTTTCAATAATGGAATAAATATTGGAGCTGATAGAATAAAGGGTTTGTACTGATACTTCGCTAACCTTTTTGGACATTGTACTATTATAAATACTTTGATAAAAAAAAGCGCTTACTAAAACGGAGAAAAGCATGACGGCACTATAGAAGGTCAAGATTTTCGTGGCTATTTTAAGGTCAGCAAATTTACGTTTGACACCCACAAAAATAGGATGCTTGTTCGGCATTTTTTTCACAACCCCTGAAATTTAAACACTTAAGTCCCACTGATTTTCTATCTTCTATAGTTATTTAAATTAGATTTGGTTATTGGGTCGAGTCTTGTGATGCGTCCTATAATGACCGCCGCCCTAGCAAGGTAATTTTATTAATACGAGGAACGAGTATCAATAAAGTTACTACCGCCCTAGCAAGTTAATTTTATTCATATGAGGAACGAATATCAATAAAGTTACCGCCGCCCTAGCAAGGTAATTTTATTATAACTGATATTTTTTGGAATGAAAAGAAAAGAGAGTAATTTAGTTTTTAAGGACCTGTGTTAATACATCATCGAGACTCTTTTCCGGGCCTTTGGCTTTAAGGAGGGGCAAAAAGAGGTCACCGGTTTCTTTTAATCGGTCCAGTGCGTTATTCAAGGTAAAGTCTTCAGGCTTGATGCCCTTTTTTACCTCATCCCAGGTGACGGGCATGGACAGGGTTGCCTTTTCTCTGGCCCGCGGTGAGTAAACCATGGTGATGGTCTTTCCCTGCCACATTTGCAGATAATCGAAGTAAAGCTTGGTGCCCCTCTTTTCAACCAGACGTTCGATGGTTATCTTCCGGGGATATTTCTGAGCGAAGTACTGGCCAAAGAATTCATTGATTTTCCGGGCCGTATCATAATCATATTTGCCGCCAGTTGGGATATAAAGCTGCATGCCTGTTGCTCCGGAGGTCTTAATGTAGCTTGTAATGGATAAGGAGTCCAGGGTTTCTTTTATCAAGAGCGCCACATCGACCACATCCTCAAAGTGCTGTCCTTCAGAAGGGTCCAGGTCAAAAACAATGGAAGTCGGGTGCTCTTCTTTCTTATAAGTATTAAAAGAAGTGTGAAATTCCAAGGCCGCTAGGTTTACGAACCAGGCCAAAGTGGGGACTGAGTCCAATAGCGCGTATTCAACATCATTCCAGACATGCTTGCTCATCCATTTTGGGGCATAGTCAGGAAGATTTTTGGCAAAAAAGGATTCACCATGTATACCGTGAGGATAGCGGATGGTGGTTAAAAGCCGGTTCTCGGCATGGGGTAAAAGGTAGGGTGATAATTCAATCATGCGGGCGAGGTAGTCGATTTTTCTGATCCCTGCTTCGGGCCAGAGTGGTTTTTCCGGATTGGAAAGCTTCAGCTTTTTACCCTCGATAACCACAGTCTCAGCTTTTGTCATTCCACATACTCCTTTCCATTGGCCTCTTCTATCCCTGATGAGGTAAACCCGAGAATTTTGGGGTGCCGAATACCGCCATCGGATGTCCATTCCAGAAAGCTCACCCATACCGTGAGCTGGGGCTTGAACCACACCACATCCCTTAATTCCCGGGCATTTGCTGTGAAAAGGGGTGTCTTTTCAATAGAGGGCGGATCTGACTTTAGGATGGAGATATTGTCTTTCAACAGCTTAAAGTGCTGCTGGGTAAGTCCGATAGAGGCTTTTCCGATAAAAACCAGGCCTTCGGCTCCCAGAATAGCCAAAACCAAGGCATTGGGGTATCCCTCCCTTAGGGTCACGCCCGCTACAATGGATAAAATTCTTCGGAATAGCTTGGTCTTAAACCAATCATGATGCGTTTTTCCCGGTAAATATAGACTGTTTTTTTTCTTTGAGACGATGCCCTCCCAGCCCTTTTCCTTCATGAGTAAGAAAAGCTCGCTTCCATTATCAAAATCGTCTGTAACAGCGGTAAAGCTTCCGGTTTTCACATGCTCGCGCAAAAGGATGCTGCGTTCTTTAAGTGGCTTATGAATTAGGGGCTCGCCATTTAAGGCCATGAGATCAAATACGATGTATTGTATCGGGTACTTCCTGGCATAGTGGCTTACTTTTGCAGGGGTGGTCACCCTTTCTCGTATAAGGCTCAATTGAAAAGTTGGTTTCATCTCATTATTCAGAATGATGATTTCACCGTCTAAAACCGCGCTTTCCCCTTTTAAAAGACCTGGAAGCTCGGCCAGCTCAGGATAAAACAAGGTGCGATCCCGGCCTTTTTTAGTAAAAACCCGGACTCCTCCGTCTTTAATATAGCAAAGACCTCGAATGCCATCCCATTTGACCTGATGGACGTAATCTTCGCCATCGGGGACGGATGGTGTTAGCAGAGGCTCCATGGGCACAATCCAATCCATTACCTACCTCATTTTTGCTACAATAATCGCTTCTTTACTGTTTACATCCTCTAGCAACAGCCAATCAGCCCGCGCCCACCTTAACCTTTTCGTCCTTTGTTGTTTTACCTGCTTTTTTGCCGGTGCGCTCCTTTTTATTCCCGGCACTTGTTTTTGGTTCCCGGCGGAATTCTTCAGTCTTTTTAAGGCTCGCTTGAAGTGCTGCCATAAGGTCAATAACATTGCGCTGAGGGGCTTCGGGAGCCGACACGATTTCTTCACCCTCAATCTTTTGGTGAATCATGGTAAGGAGCGCTTCTCGATAATCATCCTTATACTTTTCAGGTTCAAAATCGGCCGTCAGATTTTCAATGAGCTGTCCGGCCATTTGGAGCTCCCGTTCATCGGCACTTGCATTTTCGGGTATGCCGGGAATCTGCTTCATGTCCCTTACTTCGTCAGGGAAATAAATGGTTTCCAATACCAGCACATTCTTTAGAACCCGCAAAACCGCCAGAGACTGTTTATCCCTAATGGTGATACGTGCTATTGCAATCCTGCCCGTATCATTCATGGCCTGACGCAAGAGATTATAAGCTTTAGAACCTCCATTTTCCTGGGGCGATAAATAATAGGATTTTTCAAAATAGATAGGGTCTATTTCTTTTAAATTGACAAAATCCAGGATTTCAATGGTTTTGGCTGAAGTGGGGCGTACGGCGTCAATATCCTTATCCTCGATAATTACAAAATGCCCCGGTTCATACTCATAACCCCTGACAATATCATTCTGAGTCACTTTTTCGTTACAGGTGGGGCAAACTCTTTCGTTCTTAATGGGAGTCTTGCATTTATTGTGGATATATCTAAAATGAATGTCCCGGTCCTCTGTTGCAGCAAACATTTTTATGGGAATGTTTACAAGGCCGAAGCTGATGGAGCCCTTCCACATGGTATGCATAAATAATCCCTCCTCTTTTATTATTGGGATGTGATAAAGCTTAAGAATAGTGTTCTAAACAATGACAATCATTATGCATTGGCTTATGACAGTGCATTTGTAAATTGAGCGCCGATGCGATTTTTAAAATGTAATAAAAGTGTCCTTGACACTCACGGGTGCGTTGTAATAGAATATCTCTTTGCACTGCTTCAAAGAAGCGACCAAGTAGCATACAATGATATGTCGAAAAGCTTACGAGGAGGGGTAAAAATGTCTTGCATGGAACACTATTCATATCCGGAAGAACACGCTCACCTGACAGAAACCTTGGATTTAGTGGGTAAAACACTTAAGGAATCCCGCCAAAATAAAAATAGAATAGACACCGAGATTGATCGTCTTTTAAAATCCGGCAGCAGCGACAGCTCCTTGGATTATGTGGACCTGTCGGTAGGCAAGCTTTTGCAGGGTGCGGTTGCATTAAAGCTAAAAAACCTTATTGAGGCTGAAAAGAAGCCCTACTTTGCGCGCATCGATTTTATGGAGGAAGGCGCCAGAGAGATTGAAAAGCTCTATCTGGGGAAAATGTGCCTAATTCGGGACGAGGACATGAAGCCCGTCATCATCGATTGGCGTGCTCCTGTGGCCAGTCTATATTACGAGGAGCGTTTGGGGAAGGCTCATTATCTTTGCCCCAAGGGTGATGTCCATGGTGAGCTGATGATTAAAAGACAGTTTTCCATAGAAGAGGGTGAGCTCCTTAATATTTTCGATATTGACATTACCACCAATGATGAGTTTTTGCAGGGTTATTTGGGGGCAAATGCGGATAATCGCCTCAAGGATATCGTCTCAACCATTCAAGCTGAGCAGAATCAGATCATTCGCGCCGATATGTGGACACCCCTTATTGTGCAGGGAGCCGCCGGGAGCGGAAAAACAACCATTGCCCTCCATCGTATTGCCTATTTGGTTTACACTCACGAGAAGAGCTTTAATCCTGAGAGCTTTATGATTATCGCGCCCAATACCCTTTTTCTAAACTATATTTCGGAAATTCTTCCCGAGCTCGGGGTGGATAGGGTTCGCCAAACCACCTTTGAAAATTTTGGTATGGACCTTATCGGAAAACGCTTTAAATTCCGGGACCCCAATGAAAAGCTCATGCTCCTGGCCATGGATAAGGATAAGGAGCAGGCTGAAAAGCTGAAGATGGCCTCCAGCCTGAAATGCTCCATGGTCTTTAAGGAATTGCTGGATAACTTTTTAGATGCGGTTGAATCGGCTATGCTTCCTCAAAAAGACTTTACAATTTTCAATGAAAAGGTTATGGCCTATGACGAGCTCCAATCTCTTTTCATCCGTGAATATAAGCGGCTTCCTGTTAAAAGCAGGCTTGAGGAGCTTAAAAAGCATATGACCTACCGGGTATCCAAGAAAAAGAATGCCTTCGCGGCCAAGCTTGAAAAGGATTGTGCCGACGAGGTTCTTACATTAAAAGAAACGATGGAGGAATCCCCCGAACGGCAGGCAAAAATCTCGGAGGCCTTTACCCGCAGAGATTTCAGGCTTAAAGCGCTGGATAGGGAAGGCAAGAAAGCTATTAACGATTATTTATCCGGTATATTAAAGAAGCAGGCTTTTGAGCATTACAAGGATTTTATCCTTTACCTTCGTGATACGGCCTCCAATGATGTTGAAGCCTTTGCTGCCCAATGGAGCCAGGAGGTCATAAAATCTGGAAAAATTGAAACGGAGGATCTGGCGCCCATTATTCATATCAAATACCGCATCCATGGCATAGATGAAAAAATTCCTGTTCGTCATATCGTCATTGATGAAGCACAGGATTTCTCAGCTTTTCAACTCTATGTCATCAAAAGGATCATTAAAGACAGCTCCTTTACTATTTTGGGGGACTTGTGCCAGGGCATTCACTCCTATCGGAGTCTTAAAAGCTGGGAGGAACTCATAGAAGGTGTTTTTACCGACAGGCGAAGCACGCTCCTCACCCTGGAGCAAAGCTATCGTACGACTATAGAAATTATGGATGCAGCCAATATTGTAGCTAAGAAGATGGCTATACCGGGTGTTCCTCTGGCTAAGCCCGTTTTTCGTCATGGTGATCCGGTAAAGCTCATAAAGGATCGATCCATGAAGGAGCGGGAGGAGGGTGTGGCCAGCCGCATTGAGGAATTGCTCAAAAAGGGGATGAACCTTATAGCCGTTATCGCCAAAACCGCCGAGGAATGTGAGCTTCTCCACTACAGCCTCAAAAAGAAAATAAAGGATATCACCTTGATAACAGGGGCTGAGGGCGAGTACAATGGCGGTGTCATGGTGGTTCCTGCTCATCTAGCAAAAGGTCTTGAATTTGATGCCGTTATTTTGTCCGATTGTTCAAGCAATCGCTATGGCCTTTCAGATATGGACGCCAAGCTTCTCTATGTGGCCATGACTCGTGCCATGCACATTATGGATATCCATTATTTCGATGAAATATCCCCACTGCTTGAAGGCGTGGCCGGTGACGTAATCGAAGCTTAAAGGATTTAGCAGACAAATCCCATCAGCTTTCTACAGAAAGTCTACTAAAATGACTTTTTGCAACATAAATAAATATAATATATAATGAAACAAAAGAGAAAATTTCAAAGGATGATATTATGTCGGGAAAGCGCATGGTCGTTATAGTCATTCTGATTGCTACTTTAGGGTTGTCTGCGTGTTCTATTCAGGCCAATACCCCTTCCAATATTGATATTGGAGAAGGTCCTTTGAATAATCCGGGGCCTCAAACTCATTCAGCCACACCGTCAAACACGCCTGCTTCCAATGAACCAACAAAGGAACCTGTCGAAAATGCGCAAGAAATAGAGAATTTACCCGACGCGGAGGAGTTAACCTCTTTTCCAGGTATGCTGGAAAGTCTTTCTTTGACGTTGGAACAGCTTGTAACAGTTTTGGGAATGCAATTCGAGCTTATAGAAAATAAGGCCCAGGGCTATGATTCCTACTTTTTTCCCCAATATAATCTAACTTTTGATTTTGATAGAATCAGCAAAAAGCTTTCGACCCTATGGCTTAACAATGAACCCTATTACATTTATGCCGGAGACTTTAAAGTTCAGGATCTCAATGGTGATGGGAAGGCTGAGAAAATTGTGGCCTATGAGGATCAAAGCTTTATGGGTTGTCTCTTGGTTATTGACGGTGCGGATTCGAGCAAAGTAAGTGTAGCAACGCTGGACTCTTTTGGGGATCAATGTGATATAGAGGTTCTTTTAAATCTTGGTCAGGATAAGGAGAGTCTCATACTCCTTAAGACCCGGGGAGGAATACAGGGAGACCTTTTCCTATTTTCAAATGGAAATCTGACCAGTATTCTTCCCGAGGACTATGACAGTATCGCCAAAGAGGCTTTGGCCACGATAGAGGGCACTAAGGCGCTTTGGGTTCACGAAAAGAGAAACATGCTCAATATGTACACCTTACCCGAGCGTATAGCAAAAGGCGCTGCTAAACGAACCGATATAGAAAACTACCGTTATGACATCAGGGTAAAACCCATGCTTTCCGGGGACTCCCTGTATCTGGAGGCCCGAACCAGCCTTCAGCTCAAGCTTTCCGATAACTATAATTTTATTGATAACATCGAGGGAATCTATTGTGATGTAGCCCAGATCACCGTGGAATATCAATATCTTGGTCATGGAAAGTGGAAGGAAAACAAGACCACGAGCGGTTCTAAATACGACAATTCCCAAGTGACGGAACTTGTTGCCCAGGATCTTTCGGTGGGTGATATAACGCTCTATGATCAAATGGAATCCATTGATAAAGCACTTTTGGACCGACTATCAGCGTTTACGCCCGATGAGCTTGATGCTGGTGTTCTCCTTGAGGAGGAAGGGCTTCGCATAGGCATTACTCAGGATAAAATCACATTTCTATCCCTGGAGGAGGGAAGCAACGACACAACTTTAAAGGGGCTTAAGCTCTCTGATACCCGGGAGAAGGCCCTATCTCTTTATGGCATACCCGATAAGGGCTTCATAGAAGATGATGCCTGGACCTATTTTGTCCTCAGAGAGGAAGAATCAGGAAGCGAAATCTCGTCTTTAATTGATACAATGAATCTTGAATTTGAAGATGACAAAGTGAGTAGAATATGGATATCAGCCTATGTTACGGCTTACTGATGGTACAATCATTTTTAGGGTAAATGCACATTGTACTTGATATTGATTTGCCGTATAATAGGGTAAATGCCCATCAAAATTCTATTCAGGAGTGATTGAAGATGAAGGGGTTATCGCGGCTTGAGCTTCGGTATGGCCGTTACGCTATTAGCAATTTGACATTGTATATTGCCGCCATGAATTTGGCGGTTTTTCTTCTGAACCTTGTTGTCTTTGGGGGGAATCAGGCAAGAACCGTTCAGGCCTTGGCACTTATTCCCAGCGAGGTTTTAAAGGGTCAGGTATGGAGGCTTGTAACCTTTGTTTTGCTTCCTGACACCTTCAGTCCTATATGGATTTTGTTTACTGTGTATCTTACCTATATGCTCGGTTCCACCCTAGAACATTATTGGGGGCGTTTTAGACTTAATGTCTATTTCTTTACAGGTATGCTTGGAAGCATCATCGCCGCCTTTATAACGGGAGCCGGCGTCACAGGTTATTACCTTAACTTGTCGCTTTTTCTGGCCTATGCAACGCTTTTCCCAAACCAAGAGTTTATGCTCTTTTTTGTACTCCCTGTTAAGGTTAAATATTTGGGTATTCTAGATGCTCTATACCTTTTATTTATGCTGTATACTTATATACAAGTCAGAGCATGGTATTTGGCAGCTGCCATTTTAGTTTCCCTTATTAATTATTTCCTCTTTTTTGGTGAGGATTTTATCAAGTGGATCAAGCTTAAGCGCCAGGTGGCCAAAAACCGTAAACGCTTTTTTGATCAGGTTCGGCCCTATGATCGAGATCGAAGATATTAAACATTAGAAAAGTGGTGTATAGATGGATTATCAAAGTGAAATTTTAAGGCTCAAGAAAGAACGAAACGCGTGCATCGTAGCCCATATTTATCAGGATGGAGAAATTCAGGATATCGCCGATAAGGTTGGCGATTCCTTTGAGTTAAGCCGCTATTGTGCGCAAACCGATAAGGATGTTATTGTATTTTGCGGTGTCCATTTCATGGCTGAAAGCGCCAAGATTTTGTCGCCTGAAAAGACGGTCCTTTTACCCGCCATAGGTGCCGGCTGCCCTATGGCCGATATGGCTAATGCTGAAGATCTAAAAAAGCTAAAGGCGAAATATCCTGAAGCTGCAGTAGTCTGCTATGTCAATACTACAGCCGCAATCAAAGCGGAATGTGATATTTGTTGCACCTCTTCCATTGCTGTAAAGGTTGTGCAATCACTGCCCCATAAGCAGATACTGTTTCTTCCGGACAGGAATCTGGGCAGCTATATCGCCAAGCAGGTACCAGAGAAGGAATTTATCCTCTGGCCAGGCTTTTGTCCCACCCATAACGCACTGACCACCATGCATGTGCAGGAGGCTAGGGAGGCTTACCCCAATGCCGTTCTGGCCATCCATCCCGAAGCCCCTCCCGAGGTTGTGGAATTGGCTGATTTTGTTGGGAGCACCAAGCAGATCATTGATTTCTGCACCCAGTCCGATGCCAAGGAGTTTATTATCGGAACTGAAGAAGGTATCCTGCATCAGCTTCATAAACTGAACCCGGAGAAAAGCTTCCATATGTTGAAATACCGCTTCATCTGCCCCAATATGAAAAAGACCTCTCTTGAGGTTCTCTATGAATCCTTGCGGGATATGAAGCATGAGATTACGCTGGACGATGATACAATTAAAAAAGCCTCTTTAAGCTTGGAGAGAATGCTACAGGTCTAAAGACATGGCATGAGATCAACGAAGGTGAAAAATGATGACAGAATTAAGAGAACAGGGGCCTCAAGACCAGGATCGATATCTTGTCAACTTTAATACCCAGGCGTTACCCTGTGAATTCTTTGACGTAGTGATTATTGGAAGTGGGATTGCAGGTGTGTATACTGCTTTATCCATACCAAAGCAGGCCAAGGTTCTTATTATTACTAAAGAGACCATTGAAATTAATAATTCTGTGTTGGCCCAAGGGGGAATTGCAGTTTCACTGGACCAAAAGGATTCCCCAAGTCTTCATTTTAAAGATACGCTGTACGCAGGTGCGGGCCTTTGTGATGAGCGTACTGTAGATGTTTTAGTCAGCGAGGCAGCCGATAATATTGCAACCCTGTGTTTATACGGTGTCAACTTTGATCGGGATGAAGCAAGGCGTCTGTCTCTAACCCGTGAAGGCGCTCATAGCATGAACCGCATCATACATACCGGTGATGCCACGGGCAAGGAAGTTTGCGATACCCTTGTCAGAGCCGTTTCTTCTTTGGATAATGTGACCATAAAAGAATGTACCTTTGCCATAGACCTTTTGACTGAGGATAATGTCTGTAAAGGGGTTCTGACTTCCAAGGAGGATGGTTCGGAGCTTAAGGCCTATTACGCACCTGTGGTGGTTTGTGCCTCAGGCGGTTATGGCAGACTGTATGCCAGCACCACCAACCCCGAGGTTGCCACCGGTGATGGGGCAGCACTGGCCTATCGGGCAGGTGTTGAGCTTATGGATCTGGAATTTGTACAATTCCATCCTACCGTGTTCTACCATCCCTTGAACAAAAGCTTTTTAATATCGGAGGCCGTCCGAGGAGAAGGGGCTCTGCTTCGCAACCACAAAGGTGAGCGCTTCATGCCGGGTTACCATCCCATGGAGGAGCTTGCCCCAAGAGACGTGGTCTCCCGGGCGATCTTTGAGGAGATGAAGAAAACTGGCACCGACCATGTTTTTCTTGATATCACCCATAAAGAAAGAAGCTATCTGGAGCATCGTTTTCCCACTATCTTTAAAACATGCATGTCCTACGGTATCGATATGTCCAAGGACTTTATACCGGTAGCGCCTTCCCAGCATTATAGCATGGGTGGGATTAAGACCGATGAATGGGGCAGAACCACCATCAAGGGCTTCTATGCAGTTGGAGAAGCGGCTTGTAATGGCATTCATGGTGCAAATCGCCTTGCTTCCAATTCGCTTTTAGAGGGCCTGGTCTTTGGTAAGAGGATTGGTCGTCAAATTACGGAGAATCTTGATGAAATCCAGAAAAGTACGGGTCTCGTACCTCAAATCAACGCCTATAAAGCCAGACTGTGTAAGGAATTGAATGTTGCGGCTCAGGTTGGTAAGCTTCAAGCTCTCATGAATAAAAATGTCGGCATTGTTCGTACTGAAGACAGCCTGAATGCAGCCATAGCAATCCTATTAGAAATGCAAGAGGACATAAAGGGTATAGAGGTCAACCACACGAATATGATGGAGCTTAAAAATATGCTTTTGCTCTCAAGCATGGTGGTGAAAGCTGCTCTTTTGAGAAATGAGAGTAGAGGGGCTCACTTCAGATCGGATTATCCAGCGACAGACGATCAGAATTGGATCAAAAACATTATTTTTCAGGGAGGAACCCACAATGCTTGATATCTCCATAATTGATGAAATTATTGTGCGTGCACTTAAAGAAGATATGCCCATGGGTGATTTAACCACTGACAGCACTGTATCGGCTGATGAGGTATGCTCCGCCAATCTTATCGCAAAAGAAGAGGGTGTTATAGCAGGCTTAGACGTTTTTGAAAGAGTCTTTGCCCTCCTAGACCCTAAAATCTATGTAGAGCGCTATGTAAAAGAAGGGGAACCGGTTAAGGTCGGCACCCGTATTATGCATATTTCGGGCAATGCCCGAGCCATGCTTAAAGCCGAGAGAACGGCCCTGAACCTTCTTCAGCGAATGAGTGGCATAGCATCTGCCACAAGAAAATTTGCAGATATTCTTAACGGAACATCATCTAAAATCGTCGATACCCGTAAAACAGTACCAGGTCTGCGTTATCTTGATAAATACGCTGTTCGGGCCGGCGGCGGCACCAACCATCGTTTTTGTCTATCGGATGGTGTTCTTATTAAGGATAACCACATAAAAGCAGCCGGAGGTATTACAGCCGCTGTTCAAAGGGCAAGGGCACAGGTGCCGCATACCATTCGCATTGAGGTTGAAACTGAGTCCATGGATCAGGTTAAAGAGGCTTTGGAGGCCGGTGCCGATATTATCATGCTGGATAATATGAAACCTGAGGCCATGAAGGAAGCTGTGGATTATATTGGTGGCCGGGCCTTGACTGAGGCTTCCGGAAACATCACGCTGGAAAGGGCTGAAATCATTGCAAAAACAGGAGTCGACCTGATTTCATCAGGAGCTTTGACTCACTCTGTTAAAGCTATGGATATCAGCTTACGCTTTGAATAGCAAGAGGAAACTTAAGAAAAGTACTATTTCGACAAAAGTTCTTTTGATGTAACAAATTTTATAAACTGTTATTGTGCAATTTGCACAAATTACATGGCAAAAGGTGCCTATAAAATGTCAATGATTGATAAGAAGTTAGGTTGTAATGACGACTTGTGGACAAAACATAAAACAATCCACAGAAAATTAGGAATAAAGGCCTATTTATTAAACACACTGGTCTCAAACCCGCATTTGATGCGGGTTTTGCTGTTTATAACTTTATCCACAAGGCTGTGGATAACTGTGGATAACATTGGTTGACTATGTGTGGAATAAAAATTCTATGCTGCGGCAAATATATTGGTGTACGCTTTCGGTTTACCAACAAGGAGGAATTGAAATCATGAGCAGGCGTAAAGGCGTAATGTCAGAAGGTCTGAAGGTTGAGATTGCCCGAGAGCTTGGTGTGTATGATACGGTAAGCAGAGAAGGATGGGGATCAGTTTCATCCCGAGATTGCGGAAATATGGTGAAAAAGGCAATCGAAATGGCAAGCTGGAACTCCGCAGGACAACCGGAATAGCTGTTGCGGGGTACAGTTGTCCGGTAAAGGATGAACCGAAGGTGTATTAAAATAGGGGGCATGGAATCTATTCCATGCCCTTTGTCCTGTTCAAAACCTGTTGACAAAGCCCTCAACCTATTGTAGAATATAATCCGTGCCTAAAATTTCATATGGAGAGATGGTCGAGTTGGTTTAAGGCACCGGTCTTGAAAACCGGCGTAGGTGCGAGCCTACCGTGAGTTCGAATCTCACTCTCTCCGCCAATTTATATGGAGAAGTACCCAAGTAGGTCGAAGGGGACGGTTTGCTAAACCGTTAGGTCTCGCAAGGGGCGCCGGGGTTCGAATCCCCGCTTCTCCGCCAAAAAAACGCATTTCACAAGATTAGTGAGATGCGTTTTTTCATGCTCAAAATGTTTATCCACGCTTCGGTTTGTCTCATGCCAATTGTATGCAAAACACTAACCAAGAGCGGCGTAAATAAAGATATAATAGAAACCATTTGCGCCAAGATATACAACGCTGTTAAAATCCCTTTGGTCATCATGTTTTCCAGCCTTGTTATCGCAACCTCAGCTACCTTGATATACGCCATAATCAGAGGTTATCTTAACGTACCGTTTATTTTTGTGATATTAAATCCACTCGGACTAATGCTAATAGGGTGGATGTTTCGCCTGATAAACAAGCGAGTTTTCAGTGACCTGCCGGGCATTATTATGCCAAGTAGGAATTGCAATGATTGGCTTAATGACAGCATTAAGTACAATAATTTGAAAAATGAAAACCCTTACATAGGAAGTTCTCCAGTTTTTTAAAAAAAACGGACGCAGTAATTACCGCGTCCGTTTTGCGCTTTCCGTTACTTAGAAATTGAACACTCTTTCCCAATCAAAATCTCCGGATTCTTCATAGTATTTCGGCCAATCCGCGCACCACGCTGGGACAGTCGGCTTTGCCACCAGTAACTTTGGCACATGAAAGAGCTCCATAAATAAATCTCCTTCAGGTTTATTTACGGCGCCGCTAATTACAGTGTATCAGGAGTTTCGGACACTTCAACCCTTTTTCACAGCCTGCCGGGTTTCCATAAAATACATGTTTTCGATCTGTTGACAATTCTGAAAATAGATATTATGATATCAATATATTATAATATTATAATAAGTTGATATGTTGTGGCCAAATAAAGACATAAGTAATCAATTGGACAATAAAAGTGAAAGGTTCGCTTTGTTCGATGATGGATATTGAAAACAACTATACTCCTGACAGACATCATTCAAATTGCATGAAATGGGATGGCATAGAACATCACTTTGGTAGGAGTGATTTACTTCCGCTTTGGGTTGCGGACATGGATTTTAAGGCTCCTGATGAAGTTATAGAGGCGTTAGGTAGAATGGTTAAATTCGGAGTTTTTGGCTATTATCAAGTTCCGGATAGCTATTATGAAAGCATATTAAGATGGGAAAAGGATCATCATGGTTATGGAGTAAGCAAAGAATGGATTTATTTTACACCTGGGATTATACCTGCAATACATGCTTTTGTACATATCAAAACAAAGCCTGATGATACTTGCATGATCTTTGCACCATGCTATCGCCCATTTATAGAAGCTGCCGTTAATACCGGAAGAAAGATTATAGCGCATGAACTGATAGAAAAGGCAAACGGTCAGTATGTCATAGATTATAAGCGCCTTGAAAAAGATATTGCGATTAACGGAGTTAAGATTTTAATTCTAGGATCTCCGCACAATCCGACAGGAAGAGTCTGGGGAGCAGACGAGCTTGAGAAAATAATAGAGATCTGCAGAAGATATAAGGTTTTTATTATAAGTGATGAAGTGCATCAGGACATTATACTTGATAAAGACAAAAGGCATATTCCTACTGCCAGTATGGTTGACTACGATGATATGTTAGTGACTCTTATTTCTGCCAGCAAAACTTTTAATTTGGCAGGCTGTCAAAATGCATGTGCCATTATTCCGAATGTGGAACTGAGAGCACAATATGAAGCGCACATGAAAGATACACGATTTATTCGTGGGGCAATGTTCGGATATGCTGCAACGGAAGCTGCATTTACTCATGGTGACGAATGGTTGAAAACCGTGTTAAAAGTGATAAGAAATAATTTTGAGTATGCTCGTGAAAGATTTTTAAAAGAACTTCCTAAAGTAAGAATTTCCCCAACAGAAGGAACTTATCTTATGTGGGCTGATTTTGGCGCCTATGTTCCGTTTGTGGAGATGAAAAATGTATTTGAGGAATACTGCCGCGTTGCAGTTTATTACGGAAACTGGTTCTGGCCCGACACACAGCACCCTGACACGCATGTAAGAATTAATCTTGCCACCAAAATAGAGAATGTGATTGATGCAGTTGATAGAATTATTTTTGGTATCAAAAGATATCTCCAGGAAAAACAATAAAATCCTTTTGAAATGATTGAAGTGAGGTACAATTTATAGATGAGGGATAAGACAAGCCCATAGTGCCTCAATATAGCTTTACTGGAGGTTAAACATGTATAATCACATAAATTCTAGGAGGTTTTCACCCATGCAATTGAATGACAAAAGTCCTGTGGCCCTATATTATCAGGTCGAACGTCAGATACGAAAGCAAATAGAAAACGGGGAGCTGAATCCGGGAGATCCCATACAAAGTGAAACTGAGCTTATTCAACAATTTAACGTAAGCCGAATAACCATCCGCAAAGCGCTGGAACGTTTAGAAGAAGATGGATTGATTATAAAGAAGCGCGGGTCCAGATCCATTGTCTCAAATATTAATCATGGTCATCGGGAGTCTATCATCGGCTTGGATGATTTTCGCCGTATGGAAGATGAAATGCAGCATAGAGGTCTAACCCGCACGGCGACTGTAGTGGAAAATATTAAAATAAAGCCCGTTGAAAGTATTGCCAAGGTATTTGGGATTTCTGAAAATGAGGAATTAATACGGGTAAGGCGTCTTTGCAGATCAAAAGAAACTCCTATTTGGACTGAATCAAGATATTTTCCTTTAAAAATTGGAGAACGGCTGGATATTGCAAAATTAGAGAATGAATCCGTGCAAAAAATGCTGCAAAGTATTGGGCAAAAAGTGGATCGTGTTGAAGTTCAGGTCAGAGCAGTAGGAGCTACCCCGACACAGGCAAAGCTACTGGAAATCTCAGATAAATATCCTTTGCTGCTGCACGAATCCATTTCTTATTCAGCAGACGGAGATCCTCTGCAGCTTACCAGAGTTTATCTGCGAAGCGATTATTATAGCCTTGTTATATTTGCGAAACCTCAAGATGGTATTCACGGCCTAGATATTATAGGCGGCGGATATAGAGTAAAAGGTGACAACGAATAATTTAGGAGGGGAAAAAATGATTATTGATGCGCATATGCACACTTTTCCTAATTTAGGAAAACAATACGGACCGCGATCAATAGAAGAACAAAACATGTATTTGCAGCGTTTTGTTGCGTCATCTCCCGCGGCGGCTGTAAAACGTCTAAAGGATGGCACAGTAGAAACAGATAAGAGCAAATATGTTTTATGGGATGATAACAACCCAAATCCAAGCGGAGCGTACGATGTTAAATTTGGCGCCGGTAGTTTTGGACGGCTGCAATGGGAAAAGAATGGAGAAGGCTATTACCTTTCCCTTTATGCTCCGAATATGCAAAGTTTGGAGTCCTCCCCGGAATTTCTTCTGGCTCATATGGATGCCGCTGGAGTTTCGATGGGTATTCTCCAAAATGCATTTTTATATGGTGATTTAAACCAGTTTATTTCAGACGCAGTTAAGAAATATCCTGATCGTTTCATAGGGACAATACAAGTGAACGAATCGAAGGCCGACAGTCCCGAAGAAATAAAGAAACTTCGAAAAGGTGCAATTGAACAAGGCTTGCAGGCGCTCTATTTTGCAAATGAGAGATTTTTCGAGACCGGCTTTTCCATTAATTTTGATGATGAAAGATTTAACGGATTTTGGTCGGAAGTCAGAAATTTAGGGCTTCCTGTGTTCTGGGACATCACCGCAATATATGAAAAGGGCGAATTCATTGCTTCGGCTTATGAACGTTTCATGAAGCAGATGTTCAGGCTGGAAGGATGGCATAAGCGCTTTCCTGAAATACCCTGTATTCTTGTTCACGGTATCCCGCTTCGCAATATCAGAGATAAAGATACTTTTATTCCGATACGAGAAGATTTATGGAAAATATGGCAAAGGCCAAACATGTATCTGGAGCTCCTGTTTCCTATGCAGGTGAGCCACCCTGTTCCCGGCGGAACCGCATGGGATTATCCCTATCTTGAAATACATCCGCTGGTACAGGATCTTAAATCCCATCTTGGCCCGGAAAAAATGGTTTGGGGAACGGATTTGCCTAATACAGAAAGAAACTGCACTTATGCACAGGCAAGAAGCTACATAGACAAACATTGTCCTATTCTAAGTGCAGAGGACAAAAAGCTTGTTTTCGGTGACAATATTCGTCGTATATTCCGTCTCCGCTAAATAGAAACCCAATCAGCCCAATAGCTTTATTATATACAGACAGAAGGGGGGGATCGTTGATATGAAAGAGTATACTAGGGAGGTTATTTACACAGAAAATGCACCTAAGGGAAGAGGACCTTTTCCGCAAGCTTTAAAGGTTGGACCGTTTGTGTTCATGTCTGGCTGGGGGCCTTTGGATAAAGAGACAAATGCCCCTATTCAAGGTGATTTTGAGCAGCAGGTTCGAAAAACACTTGACAATATTTCCGCAGTAGCTGCAGCATCCGGTGTAAGCATTGACAGGGCAGTGAAGATTACCATCTATCTCACAGATCTTACCAATATTCCGCGTTTTAATGAGATATACAAAGAATATTTTCCTGACGAGCACCAGCGTCCTGCACGCACGCTGGTCCAGGCAGGGCTTCGCGGTATAGACGTAGAAATTGATGCCATTTTAATGGATGTTTAATGGTTAACAGGCAGCATCTCTGAGTCTAATGAAATTAATAATATCACACAACATCGATCAATAAGGGGGAGAAAAAATGAAAAAAGTCTTAGCATTATTATTGGCTGTTATTATGGTCTGTTCCTTGGCAGGGTGTGGTTCTAAGTCTGACTCAGGTCCAATCAAGGTTGGTGTTATTGCTCCGCTTTCCGGTGGAGGAACTTCTTATGGTATCAATATCCAATACGGCGCGCAAATGGCTATAGATGAAATCAATGCAGATGGCGGTATTAAAGGCCGTAAGCTAGAAATGGTCATTGTTGATGACGCGACCAACCCAAGTGAAGCAGTTACTGCCATGCAAAAGCTCGTCGATCAGGAAAAAGTGGATGTTGTTGTTGGCGGGTGGGGCTCATCACAGGTTCTCGCAGCAATCCCTGTCAATGAAAAAGCAGAAGTGCCATACATCGTTGTCGGTGGTACCAATGCAGCTATCGCAAATAAGGACAATGAATGGACCTTCCAGGTAATTAAACCGGATGATCTTCAAGCAGCGTCCCTTGGTGACGCGGCCCTTAACGATATGGGATTGAAAAAAATCGCAGTTATTTATGATACCAACGACTATGGTACAGGTGTTAAAGACGGTGTTGTAAACAGACTTAAAGAGCTTGGTGTTACACCGGTAGCCATTGAAAGCTACAATTCAGCTGATACTGAATTTACAGCTCAGCTTACAAAGATTGCGGAAGCAAAGCCGGATGGCATTGCAGTTTGCGGAACCATTCCTGCAGCCCCTGCTATTATGATTCAGGCACGCCAGCTTGGTATCGACGCAACATTCTTTGGCACAGGCGGACTTGCAAATGACCAGTTATTCGTTCTCGGAGGAGAAGCAGCGGAAGGGACAGTTCTTTGTACCTATTACCATAAAGATACAACTGCTGACTCCGCCGAATTCGCTAATAATGTGGCAAAGCTTTTTGCAAATGAAAAAGAAGTCGCACAGCCTTTGCTGATGGCATGGACCTACAGAGCTATTACTCAGATCCTTCGCCCCTGTCTCGAAACAGCAGGAACGGACAAAGCAGCCCTTCGTGATGCTATTCAGAACTGGAAAGGTGAGGTTATGGGCTTTGAAGGAGAACTGTATTTCGGTGAACGCCATAATCTTGAACAGCCCACAGTTCTTATGACTGTAAAAGACAGTGCCTGGGAACTCTACAAATAAGATTATTGATAGTTCCCGTATTGGGCATGGTGGGGGACTGGGGGGTACCCCACCATGCGTCTTACAAAAAAATGATGTATCTAGGGAGGTTTGTGCGTGTTTGTTCAACTGGTATTGCAGGGCATTGCTACAGGTTTTGTATACGCT
>JAEYPI010000124.1 GCA_023410885.1 Bacillota bacterium | reverse complement strand
GGTTCAAGCAGTTCAGTCTGAAGAAGAATAGTTGCTGTGTCGGAGTTGCCCGCGCTATCCTTTATGGTAAAGGTAATACTAAAGGGTGTTGATTGGTCAAAGTCCGCATTAATGTTGAGATAGCCACGGCCTACGAATTTCTTTGTCTCTGAGCGATAAGACATCTCGCTCGAATAATTTTCAAGGTTATAAGGTTCAAGACCCTGATATTCAGCCTCGAATCCAATGATATCACCATCGGGATCGGTTGCCGAAACTTCATATTCCCAGACACTGCCAGAGTGCTTTAAAATCTCACATGAAGCATTGGCGGGTTTTTCGTTGCCATTGTATAGTCCTAAGGCACTCTTAATATAGAGCGCTGAGATAGGATCTTCATTGACCAGTTCCTGGTATCGCGCAAAATACGTTTGACTGTTTTCTCGAATGGCTTTCGGAGTAATTTTAAAAATCTCTAGTCTCTGTTTGATAAACGCCTTCAGTTCACTGTCTAGGTACATGTCATTTAGCCATTCCTCGCTAAATCTATGTTCATTCTTTAATACCGACAAATTATATTCAGGTTTAAATTCCCGACTTTCAAAGATGAGTTTCTGACCTTCAATACGATAATAATTGTTGGGAAAAAGATTATCCAACGTATACATGGGAATATCACCCATATCAAAAATGACCTTTGAGTGACCTATGGGACCCTTCCAGAGGGCGCCGGTTTCAATAACGTAGCCCATATAGACATTACCGTCTGAAGTAAATGGAAAGTTTACCTCATAGGTATGATACAGTGTTTTTTCTTCATTCTTTTTAAAATTAACTGAGAAAGTATACCACTTAGAATATTCCTCCATCCCATTCACTTCTTTTAATGGAGGATTTGGAATGGTTTCCGCCAGAGTAACAGGAAGCTTCTTTTCCCCCTCCCTCGCAGTAAAATTCCTGATAGTAACATCTTCCTCTTCCGTAAATGAAGAATATTCAAGATTCTCATTCAGTCTCGCAGGAAATCCCATTAAGACGGTCTGATCACTACCATAATTTTTAAAATCAAATCTGCAGGTGACTTTCCCGGTTGTACAATCAATATTAATTTCTTCAGAGACCATCATAATATCGGACTGGGTGATAGGATAAACCCCATCCGGTGTGACGCCCAGAACACCGTCATTGGCATACACAGGCCACTTGAGAAATAAAAGTAAAGCAATCGCAAAAAGGCTCGATAAGGGTATTATGAGGCTTTTTTTCATGGAGAACACCTCTCATTTATGGCTTTGTGGCTTTTTCAAGCTCGGATAGAAGAAGATGTGCCTCGTCATTACATTGACCGCAGGTTTCTGCTGAAGGCGTGAAATTTAAGCACACTTGAGGTCTTTCCGGCTGTCCAAATAGCTTGCATTTATTTTCTGGCGTCAACTGAAGGCAACGAATCCCCGCAGGCTTTCCGTTGGGCATACCCGGTATGGCCGAGGAAATGGTGATGTCGATACAGCAAGCAGCACAGCCCACTCTGCATTCCATATAATTCCTCATTTCATCTTATTAATCCTTTATTGTTATATTATGGATGTAAACAACTTGAAAAAGGGGACAAACCATTTACGGAATGTCCCCCATCAATTACTTCATAAATACACTATAGCCTTTGTAGGTGGCGTAAAGGTCAACCTTACTGATCACTTCATAGGGTGCGTGCATGGAGAGAACCGGCACACCTACGTCAATGACATCAACGCCAAGGTTGGCAATCATTTGTGCGATGGTGCCACCGCCGCCCTTGTCAACGGCACCTAATTCGGTAATATGCCATGGAATAAAGTTGTCATTTAATAATTTTCTGATCTCACCCAGATACTCTGCATGAGCATCGCTGGCACCGGATTTTCCTCTGGAGCCACTGAACTTCATAATGGCAATACCCTTGCCGATATAGCCTGCGTTCATCTTATCATGGGTGCCCTCGTAATTGGGGTCCACAGCGGCATTTACATCGGCTGAAAGCATTTTTGAGCGATCAAGTGACCCACGAACCAAGCGATCGGAATACTGACCCTTTGTTGTAAACGCGCATAGATCAGCGACAAAATTCTCAAGGGCTCTGGATTCAGCTCCGGTATTGCCTACGCTGCCGATTTCTTCCTTGTCAGTCAAATAGCAAATGGCGGTATATTCAGGGGCTTCAGTCTCAGAAATGGCCATAAGAGCGGGATAGGCACAAACTCTGTCATCATGTGCATAAGCACCGATCATGCTTCTGTCCAGACCCACATCACGGGCTTTAAAAGCAGGAACCAGCTCCAGCTCCGAAGAGATCAGATCTTCTTCAATAATGCCGTATTTTTCATTTAAAAGGGTTAGGATATTTTTCTTGAAGCGGTCCTTTTCATCCTTATCACCAACGGGTTCCGAGCCTAACAGTACATTCATCTGCTCTCCCTGGAAGGCTTCATTGAGCTTCTTTTCATATTGATCCTTTGCCAAATGGGGTAAAAGATCGGTAATGGTGAATACAGGGTCCTTTTCGTCTTCACCTATATTAACCTCAACCTTTGAACCATCGGCCTTTACAATAACGCCATGAAGTGCAAGGGGTATGGCCACCCATTGATACTTTTTAATGCCGCCATAATAATGGGTCTTAAAAAATACCATGTCGGTTGATTCAAAGAGTGGATTTTGCTTAATGTCAATGCGCGGAGAATCCACATGAGCACCCACAATACGGGTTCCTTGCTCAGTGGGCTTTTTGCCGATTACCGACAAGATCATGAGCTTATCTTTAACAACACGATAAACCCTATCACCGGCATTTAATTTTGTATCACCAAGGTCATCAAGATTTTTAAAGCCTTTTTGCTCGGCTAGAATAATACTCTCTTTTATAAACTCCCGCTCAGTTTTAGCCTTGTTCATAAAAGCCTTGTAGCCCTCACTGAAAGACATAATACTACGCTTGTTGAATTTAGGATTATCCCATGAATTTATGGGTTTATAGGTAAGATCAACAGAAGGTGTGACCTTAGTCTCATTTGATTTAACCGGGGCTGCGACAGCAATTTGATTCTTCTTCGGGCGGCCCCGACCTCTCTTTACTGCTATTTTCAGTTCCGGAACATTTTCAGTAATATTTTTCTTGGGTCTTCCCCTTTTTCTCTTTATCTCAGAGCCTTCCTTCATACATTCTATCTCCTTTCGGGGTTTTATAAAATAATACATGAATATTATACCACTTATTTAATGATTAAATCCATTTATTACACATGCCGCAATTAAAAAATAAATATTAATATTATATTGTTCATTAATAGCGATTATGAACCTTCTCGGCAAAGCCCATTAAATTTGAAAATTCAAGCTTGGTGCCATCATCTAGAATGGCTGTTCCTGTGAATTTACCAAAGACTTGATGGCCATCATTGCAAATAGGACCCACCTTAATATATGCATGACGGTCAATAATGGGATCCATATGCATTTCTAATCGTCCGTCCGATGTTGTGAATTGCCAAGGATGATTTTCACTGCAATAGCCCTCTTCGGGAATATGAAAAATTATTCTGTCCAATTTATGCGCTTTGTTTCTAAAAAATATCATATTTTCACTGGCCATTGACGTATCGCCAAAGCCATAGCCTATATTAAAACCAAAAGGCCCGGAACCCCTTTCATCCTGTATAATACCATTGGCCGTTCCCCAGTACCAAGTATTATCATAGGTCCAAACACCCCTACCCCAATCCAGTGTTGAAAAAGTATTATCAGGGGTAAAGCTGTAATCCGTATTTCCTATTTTAAGAATTCCCATAACGGGCATACAGTTAATTTTCTGATTATAATAAAAGGCTTTTTTATCCTCTTTCCAAGGTGTTGCAATGACCATTGTATCCATTGAGGGCTGTTCCAAAAAAAATTCTCCTGTAAAGGGTTCATTGTTAATAAAATGAGGAATATGGCATGTCAAATGACGTACCTTTTCCTTACGGGTAAAAGCCAAATCCATTTTTTTATCTTTAAAATAGACATCGCCATGGTGACTGGTATTGGATAGCTTCAGCCTTCCCATGGGCAGAATGGGCATGGAGGTAACACTGTGCTCTGTTTTTTTCTCGAGATCAATAAATGTCACGGTGATAAGGCCGACATAAGCAAGATCGGCCACAGTAAAGCTCACAACATAGCGACCGTCTGATATGTAATAGTAGTCCCACTCCTTAATTTTGATTTTACTGGCTTTAATAGCCTTACGATCATACTGGAACATGAGGTCTTTTGCCCATCCAGGATTGGCCAGTGCACCATCCTTATTGAATAAAGGCTGAACAGTGGTAATTTCATTTTGCATATTCGAACCTCCTCAATTTAATTACGCGGCTTTACTGCATTAATGGTCTTTAAAATGTATGGAAGAGCTAAGCACAATTAATGAAAAAGCAAAGGGAGAATAGGCCAGATATGAATTAAATAAGCGATGTTTTTACTTTTTCTGATTTTATTATATCATTTAAGCTTATCTCTTTTACAACATTTAGAATGCAAAATAATAAAATATAGTTCCTTTCTCATATTGAAAAAACTCCCAAGCGCTTTTTTCACACTCGGGAGTTATTGAAAAGATTGTCTTAGTCCTATGATTAATTAAAGAATAATACAAATCAGCCCGCCGCTTCCTTCATTGATTATCTTTTGCAGAGTTTCCTGAAGCTTAAGCTGAGCATCCTCCGGCATCCGGTATAGTTTGTTCTGAAGTCCCTCGGTAATGAGCTCATGGAGGGATTTACCAAAAATATTGGAATCCCATAGCTTTTCAGGTTTGCCCTCAAATTCTTTCAGAAGATAATTGACCAGCTCTTCTGATTGCTTTTCCGTACCCACCAGCGGGGCAATCTCTGTCTCAATATCGGCCCTGATCATATGGATGGATGGTGCGCTAGCGCGAAGCTTAATACCAAAGCGTGATCCCTGGCGCACAATTTCCGGGGGCTCTAAAGTGAGCTCTTCAAGCTTAGGCGTGACTACGCCATAGCCCTTTGCCCGAACCTCAGTCAATGCAGCCTCCACCTTTAAGTATTCTGTACGAATTCCTGATAATTCTTTAAGCACTGCAAATAGACGCTGTTCTCCATCGATCTCCAGTCCGATATCCTCTTTTACAATCCGATAGAATAAGCCCTCCGCAGGCTTTATCTCCATGGTGAGCTCTCCTGTTCCCATGCGGATGTCATTTATTGAGGCTTTGTTTAAAAACTCATAGCCCCTTAGCCTGTCAGCAGCATTATAAGCCAGTTGTACTGTAGATCTGTCCATAAAGGAGTCACGTAATGCACAAATCATTTCTTTTCTCAGCCAATGCTCGCTGTCCAGCGAAAGAATCCAGCCATGAAGGTTAAAGCAAATTTCTCTAACCGGGAAATCCAACAGAATCCCGTTCATAACCTTATTGATGGCCTGAATATTAAGGTTCAGGCAGTCAACAGGAATAACCGGCTTCATGTATCTTTCACTTAAGTCATTTGCAAGCTGCTTGGTTTCTGCAGCTTCAGGAACGGAGCTATTCAGCAAAATAACAAAAGGCTTACCCGAGGCCTTCAGTTCTCTGACAACGCTCTCTTCAGATTCCTGATATTCGTTTCTTGAGAATTGAGTGAAGGAGCCGTCAGCAGTGATCATCACACCAATGGTTGAATGATCATTGATGACCTTACGGGTTCCAATAGCGGCGGCTTCTTCAAAAGGAATCTCATATTCTGACCATGGCGTCTTCACCATACGTGGCATCTCATCTTCCATGTGGCCGATGGCGCTCTTTACCATGAAGCCTACGCAGTCGACCAACCGAACACGCAACGTGACATTCTCTTCCATGGTGATGGTGACCGCTTCGTTGGGAATGAACTTAGGCTCCGTTGTCATGATCATTCTTCCTGATGCGCTTTGAGGTGTCTCATCAACAGCTCTTTCTCTCTCGTATGGATTTTTGATAATGGGCACGACAAGAGCTTCCATAAACTTTTTAATAAAAGTCGACTTCCCGGTTCTCACCGGTCCTACAACTCCTATGTATATATCGCCCTTCGTCCTCTCAGCAATATCATTATAAATGCTGTACAAACTCTCCACGGCCAATCCCCCTTCAGTATCTGTCGGTACATGCAAGGTGCATGACCCATTCGGTCAGTATAAGTATATTGGATCAAAATTCGATATATTCAAAAATATGCAACAATTTTTACCGAAGTCTTGCTACTAATATCATAATAATATTGAATGAAAAAATTCATAAAAGTTTAATTTTTGAGAAAAATACTGATGTCTAGCGACATAAAAATAACGGAGGTGTAATCATGAACAATATGCAGCAAAATAATCAACAGATGCAAGGTGGACAGCAAATGCAGGGACAGCAAATGCAAGGACAGCAAGGCCAAGCCATGCTGTCCAGTAAAAATCTTACCATATTGGAGGACATGCTCAATTACGAAACCTTATACTATAAGAAGCTCGATCTTTATTCTCAGAGCATAAATGATCCTCAACTCAAGGATATATGCGGTAAAGCGGCTCAGCTTCATAAACAGCATTTTGACATGCTGTTCAATTACCTGAATTCCCATAATAAACCCGCCCAACAGCAGTAGAAGAGTTGCGTTCTAAAGAACGCAACACATGACTCGACCCGTGATTAGAGTTGCGTTCCAAAGAACACAACACATGACTCGACCCGTGATTAGAGTTGCGTTCCAAAGAACGCAACACATGACTCGACCCACAAATTAGAAGGAGGACAGAACATGCAACATCAGGCAATTTTATCAGAACAAGAAATCATGAATGACGCTTTAGCAAGTGAAAAACAGATCATTAGCGCTTATGGAACTTATCTACCAGAATCGACTTGCGAAAATTTAAGATCCGAATTTACCAAGATTATTAATGACAAGCAGCAGGTTCAATTGCAAATTTTTGACGCCATGAAACAAAAGGGCTGGTATAATGTAAAAAATGCAAATTTGAGCGATGTTCAGATGGCTGCACAGAAATATCAAACCTCAAAGCAAAGCATGCAGTAATAATCTAACACAAAGCCTAGATCCGTAACAAGAGGTGCACTTTGTGCACAACAAGCCTCGACCCGTAACAAGAGGTGCACTTTGTGCACAACAAGCCTCGACCCGTAACAGTGAAAAGCCGACAGTCTCCAAAAGAGCATCTGTCGGCTTTGTTCTCAATATAATGACTATTTATGGTTTTCAAATTGTAATCTTGTTTTATCAGCCCGATACTTGGTGACAATATATTCGACGGGCTGTCCGCTTTTTGAATATAATATATTATTAATGCGGATTAAGGGTTGTCCAGGCTGGAGCTTTAGATAGATGGCATCCTTCTGATCGGTACTGATAATATCCAGCATGCTTTTGGTACTGTTGGGAATCAGTGGGTATTTGCCGCGAAGGATGTCTTTATTGCTCTGTATATCCTCACAGACCTCGGGAAAAAGAGATAAAGGAATATAGGAGATATTCAGAGATACCACATCGTTACTCAATATATTGGTGTAGGTTATGGCTGCAAAATCAACCTTTGAATCAGGTCTAAGAGAGAAAATCTCAGAAATCCTGGAATTCTCCTGTCCGTTAATCACTTCAATGGACAAAATGTTCTTGGCCGAAGGATCTTTTGTATCAAGAATCGAATCGGTAAATCCGGTGTAATCCTTGACATTGATATAGGTTTTTTGCGCAGAAACGAAGGTTCCCTTCCCCTTCATTTTATAGAGCTGACCACTGGCTGTAAGGTCATTGATAGCCTGCCGCACAGTCGGTCTTGAAATATCATATTGTTCACAAAAATCTTGTTCGGAAGGTATTTTGGAATCAGCCTCAAACTCTCTTTTTTCAATCTTCTCAATAATAAGGTTCTTCAGTTGGCAATATAAAGGAACATTACTATATTTGTTGATAGTGACCATACCACTGTACCTCCGTCTAAGTCATTGATAAGTTTTAAACACAACAGGATGACATGACAATACTACTGCATGAATTGTCCTAAGCGCAATAGGACTTATGGCTTATTCATTTAAGATTTAAGATCGACATAAGCTTCTACAACCTGATTCATAAGAAGTACAGGCTCAACCTGCTCTTTCAGAAACTCTGAGACTTGCTCACGACTGCGACCAATATAGTTCTCAGCAGATAGTACACTATTAAGTTCCTCCAGGCTCATATCAAAGACAGGGTCATTGGCTATTCTTGAAATGAGATCATTAGCTCCACCCTCTTCTTTAACCACCCGCGCAGCTGCCATGGAATGAACACGAATCCTCTCATGTAGCTCTTGACGGTCACCCCCACGTTTTACAGCTTCCATCAGTATGTTTTCTGTAGCCATAAAGGGGAGTTCTTCCATCACTCTCTTTTTGATAATCTTAGGATAGACTACAATACCATCAGCGATATTATTATAGAGATTTAAAATGGCATCAACGGCAAGAAAGGCTTCCGGAATACTGATACGCTTATTGGCGGAATCATCCAAGGTCCTTTCAAACCACTGCGTTGAAGCGGTTATAGCAGGATTAAGGGCATCTATAATGACATAGCGGGCCAAAGATGAGATACGCTCACTTCTCATTGGATTTCGCTTGTAGGCCATGGCGGATGAACCAATTTGCTTCTTTTCAAAAGGTTCTTCCAATTCTTTAAGATTGGCAAGAAGACGCAAATCATTACTGAATTTATACGCGCTTTGCGCAACCGCACTAAGCGCATTCAGAATTCGAGAGTCCTGCTTCCGTGAGTAGGTTTGGCCTGTAACAGCCATCACTTTTTCAAAGCCAATTTTTTGAGAAATAAGCTGTTCAAGCTTTTTTACCTTTTCGTGGTCACCATCAAATAAAGCCAAAAAGCTAGCCTGAGTACCGGTTGTGCCCTTGCTGCCCAGAAGCTTTAGGTTAGAGATGACAAAATCCAACTCCTCAACATCCAACAGAAGATCTTGAATCCATAAGCATGCTCTCTTCCCAACCGTAACCAATTGAGCAGGTTGATAATGGGTAAAGCCCAAGGTAGGCATATCCTTATATTGGTCTGCAAAGCGGGATAACTTCTTAATAACGGAAAGCACTTTATTCTTGACGAGCTTTAGCGCTTCTGAATAAACGATGATATCCGTATTGTCACCAACAAAGCAGGATGTGGCCCCTAAATGGATAATGCCTTTAGCTTTATCACATTGAGCACCGTAGGCATGCACATGGGACATTACATCATGGCGTGTTTCCTTCTCAATTTTTTCAGCGAGGTCATAATTGATGTCATCTTTGAAAGTCTTTAATTCTTCAATTTGATCATCTGTGATATCCAGCCCCAGCTCTTTTTCAGATTCCGCTAAGGCTATCCATAGTCTTCGCCATGTTTTAAACTTAGTATCAGGTGAAAATATCTCAAGCATTTCAGCGCTTGCATAGCGTGTATTGAAAGGGCTTTCATAGATGTTACGCAATTCTTATAACCTCCATTTTATGGCTATATATGGAGTTGTCAACACGATGTGTTGACAACAGTACGATATCCTATCTTATTGTATTAAAAATCACTAGCGCAGAGATTATTATATAACTAACCATGGCAAAAATCCAGTCTTAAATCGGAATTTGAATATATAAATTTATAATAAAAATCTAAGCAATAGTGAGACCTCTTAAGTTAACAAAATTCACAGGAATAAAGAAACGGTAAAAGGGATGAATAAATCCTTATTCACCCCTTTGTAATCACGCTGCTAATAAAGTCTAATGGGATTTCGATTACGCAAGAACTTTTTCCAATGCTGCAAGCTCTACACATAGTGAAAGAATCGCAATAGCCTTACGAAGCTCCTCAATAGGAGGATATGTAGGTGCAATACGAATATTGGCGTCATTGGGGTCCTTACCATAGGGAAAGGTGGCCCCGGCCGGTGTAAAGGTGACGCCTGCTTCTTTGGCAAGGCTTACTGTTCTCTTGGCACAGCCATCAAGAATTTCAAGACTAATAAAATAACCGCCTCTTGGATTATTCCATTCAGCAATTCCTTTACCGGATAAATTTTTCTCAAGAATTTCATTTACAGCCTCAAACTTAGGACGAAGTATCTCAGCATGTTTTTTCATATGAGCACGCATATGATCGGCATCCTTTAAGAAGCGAACATGAAGTAGCATATTGATTTTATCGTTGCCAATGGTCTGTATTGCAATCAGTTTTTTGATGTGTGCAATATTCTCCTTGCTTGAAGCCATAATGGATATACCACCTCCGGGGAAGGTTACCTTTGAGGTGGAGCTGAACATAAATACCCGATGCGGATTACCGGCCTTTCGACATTCAGCGATGATATCCAAAAGCTGGTCCGGTTCCTCATAGAGATGATGAAAAGCGTAAGCATTATCCCATAGGATACGGAAATCAGCAGCCTTCGTTTTCATGGCGGCCAGACGCATGACTACATCATTTGAATATGTAATACCGGATGGATTGCTGTACATGGGGATGCACCACATTCCCTTAATGGACTCATCTTCAGCCACAAGGGCTTCGATTCTATCCATATCGGGTCCTTCATGGTTCATCGGTATTGGAATCATTTCTACTCCAAAAAGCTCTGTAATGGCAAAGTGACGGTCATAACCGGGGCTGGGACAAAGAAATTTAACCTTATCAAGCTTGCCCCAGGGCTTCTCAAAACCGTTCAATCCATGAATAAAGGCTTTGGAAACCAAGTCATACATGAGATTTAGACTGGAATTGCCACCAATAAAAATCTCATCGTCAGAAAGATTAAAAAGCTCGGCAAAAAGCGCTTTAGCTTCCTTAATACCGTCAAGAAGTCCATAATTGCGGCAATCCGTTCCATCTTGTGAATATAAGTTTTTTGCATCGTCAAACAAACCATTGGAAAGATCCAATTGCTCATTGCAAGGCTTTCCTCTGGACATATCAAGCTTTAAGCCCTGCTTTTTATAATTTTCATATTCGAGTAAAAGTTTATTCTTTCTCTCTAAAAGTTCATCTTTGCTTAGACCTTGAAATGCTTGCATGCAGACTCCTCCAACTAATAAAAACGCCTGATTTTTCTTTTAAAAGTAATTCTTTATCTATTGTATGATAGGAAAAGAGTTTTTGCAAGTTTTAAATTCAAAGATTGCATAAATACATAACACCTCTCGTTAAAGGCATGAGAACATATTTATAATTGATAAGCAAATTTACTTTCTACCCCCTGTCAAACGCACAAGTTCCACCAGAGATTGAAGGTATTGTGGTTGCAGGATATACCCTTTGATTATGCATTGAAAGGACTAGATGGACTTGACTCATCCCCTGTATATGAATTTAATGGATTAGCTTTATCCATTGGTGAAAAACCTTGGCGATATAATCGGCTAATCGCATCTTTTCGGCACCGTTAAGGGCTATTAAAGATGTTTCAGCTATGATTTTTTCTCCCTGAAAGACTGAGACGGTACCCATCACACTTCCACGCTTGACAGGTGCCATAATATCCTCGGGAAGAGACACCCGGGTATACAGCATATCCTTCTGTCCATGCTTCAAAATGGTCTTTACATCCTCTGAAACGGCTACCTGGATTTCTTGGGAAGTACGGGAACGCTCCACCTTGATACTACCCATTATTCGCCCGCGAACCAGTAGGGTTACAGGTCCATATTCCTCGAAGGTATAATCCAGGATTTGACGACTGCTGCTGGTTCTTAAATTTTTAGTATCACAGAAGAGCACAACAGATATAAGACGCATGTTGCTCTTTGTGACACTTGTGACCAAGCACCGCCCTGCAAGACCAGTATAGCCGGTTTTAACACCATCTGCCCCTTCATAACCCAATAGCATTTCATTAGTGTTCCTATGGGTTGTACCATTATATACAAACTCTTTTGTACGGACTATCTCATTAAAAATACTGATATTCAGCGCATACCGTGTTATCTTTGCCAGGTCATAGGCTGTGGTATAGTGATCATGTGCATCTAAGCCATGGGGGTTTGAAAAACTGGTAGAAAAAGCACCCAGCTCCAGGGCCTTTTTGTTCATAAGCTCTGAAAAACCTTCTATACTGCCGCCGACATGCTCGGCTATCGCCACCGCTGCATCGTTTCCTGAGCAGATCAGCATGCCATGCAAAAGATCCTTCATTGAAACCGTGGTGCCCGATTTTAAGCCCATTACCGATCCGCCCATATGGCCTGCTTTTTCGCTGATTACGACATCCTCCTCAAGGGAGGAATTCTCAATAGCAATAATAGCAGTCATAATTTTGGTGGTGCTGGCCATTGGCCTTTTCCGATATGCATTTTTTTCGTAGAGTATGGCCCCTGTATCAAAATCCATGACAATTGCCGAGCGTGCGTTAATTGCGGGTTCAAAGCTGACTTTAAGCGGTATATCATCAAGCTGTTCAGCTTCAACTTTCACCGGATTGCTATCATTTATACCTTCGAGATATACCATCCCCTCATCCTCATCCTCTTTGGGTTGCTGAGATGGCATAGATGGCGTACTCAAGCTATTGTCAGATTTTACTTCGGGTAAAATGACAGGCTCGGACTTTAAAAATGAATTAGCGAAAATCGTGATACCAAGCATAATGATGATCAGATACAGGATATCGGTTTTTTTCAAAGTCTTGTCACCGTTAAATTAATACCCTGTGTCAAATATATGACGTTACCCTGTACTATAACACCTTCTTAGATAGAGATACGTTTTAATAAAAACGTATCACAAGCCTCGACCCATAATAAGAGATGCGATTGCTGAAACAGCTTGCTTTAAACTGGAGGCCTCAATAACATGGTCACTGTAATGGAGATACAGAGGCTCGCGTTCTGAATGTAATTTGTATAAAGCCTCTTTACCATCTTTAAGTAATGGTCTGTTACTTGGGTCCACCGTTTTAAGGATGTCCTTCAGTGGCCGGTTAAGATAAAAGATCGTCCCGGTCCCCCTTAGTACTTCCATGTTTGAAGGACGGAGTACAACACCACCTCCGGTTGATATCACCGTATTTTCCAGATGGGAAAGACTTTCAACCTCAAAGCTTTCAAGGTCCCTGAAATAGTCCTCTCCCTTTTCAAAAATCTTTTTAATGGGACCATATTGCTTTTCAATCTCTTCATCCACATCAACAAAAGGCATTTCCAATAGATTGGAAAGACTTTTCCCAATGGTGGTTTTTCCGCAGCCCATGAGCCCGATCAGTACAATATTTGATTTCATGCTTTTATTTCCTCATAGATTCCATTAACCATATCCTGACTATAGGATTTGCCCTGCCATATTTCCTGGGCACAGATACCTTGAGCCACAAGCATATAGAGACCATTGGCATACGGAATACCCAATTCATGAGCGTAGCGAAGCAACAGGGTTTCATCCGGGTTATAAATAAGGTCCATGACAAAACCTGCTCCTTGAAGCTGTTCTTTTGAAAGGGGTGAAAAATTAACCTTGGGCGACATGCCTAAAGGTGTGGTATTAACAACAAGGTCATAGCCTTGAGACCTAAATGCTTTTATATTCATACATTGAAGGTCCGGATACTTTGAGCAGGCCGCAATGATATCCCTGGTGACAAGCGTAATACGAGAGGCCCCTTGATCCTTGAGCCAGGCTACAACAGCCCTGGAAGAACCACCGGTTCCCAGCACCGCACAGGCCTTACCCTTCGCATCAATTCCGCAGTATTCAAGCGCCCAGCCAAATCCCTGATAGTCTGTGTTATAGCCACTGCACTGAGCTCCCAGCTTTATGGTATTAACAGCACCCACCCGGAGGGCTTCATCAGAAAGGGTATCCAAATAGCTCATTATCTCGGTTTTATAGGGTATGGTTACATTAGCCCCTGAATAACCTTCCTTCTTAAGTCGTGTTAAGAGCCCAGAAAGCTCATGTTGAGGTGCCTCCAGAAGATCATAGGAGCCATTGAGCTTGGCTTTTTCAAAAAAAAGTCCATGAATGACCGGTGACAAGCTATGGGAAAGCTTTTCTCCTATTAAGACAAAGCGATTTGATAAATCTTGATCCCACGAGAGCCTTTTTTTTTGATAATCTCGTGAATGAGCCATAATGCTTTCAAAGGAAGCTTTAATGCTGTCGTTATAATCTGGATTTGTAACAACGGAAAGGACATTTTCCAGTACCTTTTGCTCTCTTGCTTCATCCAAAACCTTTGTTTGGGTTCGACGTTTATACTCTGCTACACGATTCACAAGGTCCATACGCTTTTGGAGAAGTATTGAAAGCTCACGGTCCACAGAATCAATTTCTGATCGCAGAATATCAAGCAGGTTCTTATCCATTAGATCGTACTTCCTTCATTCAGAATTTCTAATCCGTATTGACCAAGTAGAAGGTCACAGAGAACAAGTGCACAGGCCGCTTCTATAACCGGGACGGCTCTGGGAACAATACAGGCATCATGACGTCCTTGAACGCTTAATGTGGCATTTTCATGGGCTTTCAGATCCACGGTTTCCTGCTCAATGGAAATTGATGCTGTAGGTTTTATAGCCACACGAAGGGTTAAGGGCATACCATTGGTAATTCCGCCATTTAAGCCTCCGTTATGGTTGGTGCGAGTGAGAATGCGATCCCCGTCAGTGTAGAAGCTGTCATTTGCCTCACTTCCGTAAAGCGATGCTATATCAAAGCCATCCCCGAATTCCACGCCCTTGACCGCAGGTATAGAAAACAGCAACGAGGATAGCCTTGCTTCAACATTGTTAAACAGTGGAGATCCGATTCCTGCCGGAAGCCCGATAATGGCTGCCTCAACAATGCCTCCCACAGAGTCCCCTCGTTTTCTGGCCTCCTCAATGATTTCGAGATAAACCTCCCGACAAGCTCTATCATTGACCGGGATATCCATTTCTCTTAAAGACAGCAGCTGTTCATGGGAAATCTGGACCTTGTCAAAGCCCAAATCCCTCATATCATATATTTTGTCAATATGCGCACCAATGCTGATTTGTTGTTCATCTAAAATATGTTGGGCTACGGCTCCTGCAAAAACCAACGGTGCGGTCAAACGACCTGAAAAATGGCCACCGCCCCGAATATCATTAAAGCCTCTATACCGGACATGGCCCGTAAAATCCGCATGACCGGGCCGCAATAATCTTTCCATATCGTTGTAATCGGCTGAATGGGCGTCCTTGTTGCGAATCATGGCGCATAGCGGGGTTCCCGTTGTTCTTCCCTGATAAAGACCGCTTAACAGCTCCACTTCATCCGGTTCCTGCCGCTTTGTGGAATGGGCACCGGTATTGGGTCTACGCCTTCCCATTTCCCTGGAAATCTTTTCAAAACCTAGAGCAATGCCCGAGGGCAGGCCATCCATGACCACCCCTATAGCGGGTCCATGGGACTCACCAAATACGGATATTTTAAGATTTTCACCAAAAATACTACTCATTGTCCTCCACCCTTCCACCGAGCGCTATAAAGTCCTGCCAAAACTCCGGATAGGACTTGTTTACTGCATCGCTTCCCACTATCCTCACAGGCCCTTCACAAACTGTAGAAGCAACAGCCAGAGCCATTACAATGCGATGATCCCCCGATCCATCAGCCGTTCCGCCCTTTAAGTAGGGCACACCCTTAATGATCAAACCATCGGGTTGCTCAGTAATTTGAGCCCCCAGAGCGCTTAGTTCATGACAGGTTGTTGCCAGCCGGTCCGATTCCTTAATGCGCAATCGCGCCGCATTTTTAATATGGGTCACACCCTGTGCAAGAGATGCCGCCACTGAAAGAACCGGCACTAAATCCGGGCATTGGGAAGCATCGATCTCCACACCCTTGAGCACTGATTTTCTTAAGGTAATACACCCAGACTCTATGAAAGGCTTAGCTCCCATTTCCTCAAGAATACCGAGGATTACTTTATCCCCTTGAATTGAATCACTCCTTAAGCCTTCAAGGGTGAGGCTTTCCGAAAGAGCACCCATCACACAAAAGAAAGCGGCTTGGGACCAATCCCCTTCTACACAGTAATTGGATTGGGCATGATAAGTCTGCCCTCCTGGAATATCAAAGCACTGCTGCTCTAGATCATAATGGATGTGGATACCAAATTCCTTTAGAGTATGGAGGGTCATCTCTATGTAAGGCAGGGATTCCAGCTTATTTGTAGCCCTGATTTCAGAAGGTCCATCCAAAAGGGGCAGGGTAAAAAGTAACCCCGATATAAACTGTGAGCTCACATCTCCCGGAAGTACATACTCTCCCGGCACCAATTTCCCAGATAGAGTAATGGGCATTTTCCCTTCACAATCAGAATAAGACACACCCTTCTGGGTAAAAAGCGTCCTATAGAGATCAAAGGGGCGCTCCACCAACCGACCTCGTCCTGTCAGTGTGACCTGCTTTGATGAAAGCCGTGTGATGGGCATTATAAAACGCGCCGTAGACCCTGATTCTAAACAATCAATCTGATTGCCCCTCAAGTCAATTCGGCCTTTTGCCCTTATTGTAATTCGTTTTCTTCCGCTAAAATGCGTACTGTTCTCAATTAAAGCTTCTGCACCTAACAGACGTATAGCACCAAGAGTCGCTGTAATATCATCCGACAAAACAATATTGTCAATATGGCTCTCCCCATTGGCTAGTGCCGCGCATATCAAAGCCCTGTGTGCCATACTTTTTGAGGGTTGAGCCAAAATCCTTCCCTTAAGGGGTGTGGATTGAATGCATAAGGATGCCATAAATCCGATCCTCCAACTCTTTAAGCTCAAGCTCCTTAAGCTTGCCCTCGCCCAATTGTTCAATATAGGCAATGGTAATTTTTCCCGAACGCGCTTTTTTATCGATGCTGATAGCAGACACCAACGCCTGAATATCAAGCTTGGGTATATCCACTGGAAGGTCATATAAGGCTAACGCTTCTCTAAGCTTCTGTGTTTCCCCCAAACGGGTAAGGCCCATTTTCTCCGTCAACTGGGTCATGACGACCATCCCTACCGATACGGCTTGGCCATGGGAAAGACCTGTATAATGCTGAACCCGTTCAATGGCATGGCCCAAGGTATGACCAAAGTTGAGGAGTTGACGAATGCCATTGTCATTCTCATCCTGTTGAACCACATCTCGTTTTATACAACAGCTTTTCATGATCATTTTATCAAGCTCACCAGCATGGATTTGCCTGCGGGTCATCTTAGAAGCCTTACCCTCGAGACCAACAGAAGCGTTTTTAGGCATTATCTCAACAAGACTTTGACAAAGGTCAACATCCCGAATAAAGCCATGCTTCAGCAATTCCGCCATACCATCTGCAAACTGCTCATCGTTCAAGGTCTCCAACAATTGAGGGTCTGCATAAACAGCATCGGGCTGATAAAAAGCGCCTACGAGATTTTTGCCTTGGGGTAGATCCACTGCGACCTTGCCCCCAATGCTGGAATCGACCATGGCTAATAAAGTGGTAGGGATTTGTATGAAGCCCATCCCTCTTAAAAAGGTGGCCGCCGCAAGTCCGGCCATATCCCCCGTAACACCACCGCCCAACGCAATGACCATATCGCTGCGAGTAAATGCATCCTCAGCCAGCTTTGTATAGATCCAGTTTAAGGTTTCCATTGTTTTATGGGCTTCGCCAGCCTCAAAGACAATGGGCACAACCTCAAAACCGATTTTGATAAGTGCACTATATAAGTTTTCCCCATAGAGAGGAAAAACGTTACTGTCAGACACAAGAGCCAATTTCTTACCTGAATATTTCTCTTTAAAAACTCGCGGCAATTCAGAAAAAAGCCCGGATTCAATTAAAACCTCATAGGCTTTGTTCCCGGTTTTTATTTGGACCTTTTCCATGAATTAAACCTCCAGCCGCTTTTCTTCAATCTGCGCATATTGCTTGAGCTTTGGCAGAATGGCAGCATATTCATCAGGGGTTATGGATTGTTCACCGTCACTTAAGGCACATTTAGGATTATTATGAACCTCTATGACGACACCATCTGCTCCTGAAACCAGGGCGGCCTTGGACATGGGACCAACCATCCACGCTTTTCCGGTGCCATGGCTTGGATCCACAATAACCGGAAGATGGCTGAGCTTTTTGACTGCGGGAACCGCACTAAGGTCCAGGGTGTTTCGGGTATAGGTCTCAAAAGTTCGAATCCCTCGCTCGCAAAGGATAACCTTTTCGTTTCCTTCACTTAATATATATTCGGCTGACATTAACCATTCTTCAAAAGTGGCTGATAAACCCCGTTTCAATAAAATAGGCTTATTAGTTCTGCCCAATTCCCTCAGCATTACAAAGTTCTGCATATTACGTGCCCCTACCTGGATGATATCAACATCCTCAACAAATCGATCCAGGACATCGGTGGACATGATTTCTGAAACAATAGGTAAACCCGTCTCCTGTCTTGCACTCTTTAGATAATCCAAGCCTTCCAAGCCTAAGCCCTGAAAGCTATAGGGCGAGGTACGAGGCTTATAGGCCCCACCTCTTAAAAATGAGGCGCCTGCTTTTTTAAGTTCCCGTGCAATGCCAACAATTTGTTCTTCACTTTCTACTGAACAGGGGCCTGAAATAATGACAAAATAGCCCTTCCCTATTTTTCTTCCACAAACGTCGATGACCGTATCGACAGGGTGAAACATGCGATTGGCTTTTTTAAAGGGCTCACTGACACGAAGGACATTGTTGACAATATCATGGGATGAGAAGGTAAAGCTATTTATCCTGGAGGTATCACCTACAAGACCAACGATGGTTGTTCCTTCTCCCACCGAGACATGCGCTTTAAGGCCCATTGATTCAATGTGCCTGATAAGCTCATCCTTTTGTACCTGGTCAACACCAGGCTTCAATACCAGAATCATTAAAATTCATCTCCTACCATGCTACAAATTATATACGATAACTCGCCTTTCTATTTAATGAATAAAGACAAGTTAGTATTATTATAGTCATCGGAGCCGAAGAATGCAATTTCTTAAATGAATAAAGATTTTCAAGATGCTCATCACGGGATGATGAATAAGACGGGTTCTTGCTCTACT
>JAEYPI010000104.1 GCA_023410885.1 Bacillota bacterium | reverse complement strand
CCTTGGAGGCGGTGATTCGCCACTATGCCGCACAGCTCAAAGGGCGGAATGAATGGGATGAGCAAAGTCGAAAGATTATTCAGGACCTAAAAGACCGAGGGTTTACAAAAGGTCATTGGTTCAGGGGCGTTTAGGCATTTGAATCAAGTGCCCAAGATGGATATTGAAGCGTTCCCATCGTAATGTAAAAAGTTGGAGCGATAAATTATCGTTTATAGAATAGTATAGAGGTGCATAGAATGATTGATGTTTACGTGGAGGTCATTCGGGACGGTGTAACACTACCGTGCTATGCCAATCCCTACGATGCGGGCATGGATGTCTGTGCGGCCGAGGATGTGATGATCACACCCGGTCAGACAGTTATTATCCCAACCGGTTTAAAATTCGCCATTCCGGAGGGCTATGAGATTCAGGTGCGGCCAAGAAGCGGCATTAGCTTAAAGACGCCCTTACGGTTGTCTAATTCCCCCGGAACCATTGATGCCGGGTATCGCAATGAATTAGGCATCCTGATGACCAATACCTCTCCTGAAAAGGATACCTTGGATGATAAACAGGATTACTTTACTTTGGACAGCAAGGGAAATCTAAAAGGTCCCTATCTCATCAAAAAGGGTGAACGGATTGCTCAACTGGTTCTGGCAGAGGTTCCCCGTATTAATCTTATCAAAGTGGATTCGGTTCTGGCCATTGGGTCAGACAGAGGCGGGGGCTTCGGGTCAACGGGGATTTAAAAGCTGATTAGCGACTCCGGGTATGCCATCAAGAATTAAGAGTTGTTTAAGGAGGAAAGAAAATGATTAATCAAAAACGTCTGGTAGATGAATTTTTAAGTTTGGTTCGGATCGACAGCCTGACAAAGAGTGAAAGAGATATGGCCGATGCGCTATTAGCAAGGCTGAAGGCCATGGGATATGAGCCCTATGAAGATAATACGGGCGAAAAAATCGGGGGTAATGCGGGAAATGTGGTTTGTCACATTAAAGGCGTACCCGGTAAACCCGCATTGCTCTTAATGGCACATATGGACACAGTGGTTCCGGGGTTATCGAAGAAGCCTGTGGTAGAAGGTGACATTATTCGAAGTGATGGGACCACCATCCTGGGCGGCGATGATGCTGCGGGAATTGCCGTTGCTCTGGAGACGGTAAAATCTCTCAAAGAAGATAATACCCCATTTGGAGACATCTATATCGCCTTTACAGTGGCGGAAGAAGGCGGTTTGTTCGGGGCCAGAAACTTAGATTTATGCAAAATACCGGCAGACTTTGCCTTTATTTTGGATAGCGGCGGCCCCATAGGTGAAGCAGTTGTAAAAGCACCTTTTTATAATCGTTTTCTGGCTACCTTCAAAGGCCGCGCGGCCCATGCAGGACTGGAGCCTGAAAAAGGTTTAAGTGCTATTTTGATGGCCTCAAAGGCTATCTCGCAAATGCCCAACTTTGGCAGAATTGATACCGAGAGCACCTCCAATATTGGCATTATCAAGGGCGGGCAAGCCCGTAATATCGTCTGTGGTACCTGCACGATTGAGGGTGAGGTTCGGTCCATCACGGAGGAGAAAATCGTCCGCTATACCGACGAAATTATAGCCTCCTTTGAGAAAACCGCCTCGCAAATGGGTGGTTCTGTTGAGATTGATCTGGAGCGTATGTATCCGGGGTATAATCTCCGGGAAAGTGATACCATCATACAACTTCTGAAAAAAGCCTCGGAATTATCCGGCATACCTTTGAAGCTCGAGATATCCGGTGGCGGAAGTGATACCAATATTATCAACGGCAAGGGTATTCCGGCCGTGGACATTAGTGTCGGCATGGATAAGGTCCACAGCACCGATGAAATGATCCGCATATCCGATATGGAAAAAGCCTGTGAGTTTTTGACTGCCATCATTAAGGCTGCTTACTCATATAATCGGTGATAATCTCCTGAATATGAGCATCCTTGATGTTGATTGAGATTTGAATGCGCCTGTTTTTGGCCTTTGAGGCCTCGTCGGTTTCTTTTACCAGAGGTCTGAATTCTGAGAACCCCGAAGCCTGGAAGAATTGCCCGTAGTTTTTCTCCAGGGCGGGGTTTTCTTTCATCATGGTGGTAATCACAGCGATGGCCCTTTCACAGGACAGGGCATAGTTGTTATGAAAGGTATCGTCCGAATCAGCATAGCCTGAAATAATGATGGAATCGATATTCTCCCTGACAGAGGGGCTGGACAAGATTTTATTGAAGGCTATTGAGAATTGCCGCAGCATTTTCCGTCCATTTTCGGATATTGCGCTTGAACCTTTGGCAAAGAGTAGACTGCTTTGGATTACCAGATTGGCATTGTCGTCAATGGCTACCAAAGGCCCGCTATTGCTCTCGAAGGTTGTGTCCAGCTCAGCCTCAATGGATTGTTTTACGTCCTTTAGCAGACTGAGGCGAAGGACGGAGATTTCTTTAAGCTGACTTCTTAAGTCTGTTAACTCGCTTTCCTTCTGGCTCAGGGATTGTCGATCCTTGGATAGCTGACCCTCGAGCTGATTGATGCGTGTCTCCCGATCAGAGAGGGAGGCTTCAAGGCCCGCCATTTCCTGCTTTTTCTGCTCAAGCTCTTCATTGATGAGCGCCAGGTCGCTTTCAGTCTTTTCTATGAGTGTTTGTTTTTCAGCAAGGGATGAGGCCGCTTGAGCCATTTGATTATCCCAAGTCTTGGCCGACATGATTTGCTTGACAAATAAAATGACAATGAAAAAAAACAAAACAAAGGCAAGGGAGGACATGACATCGGTAAATGAGGGCCAGAAGTGTTCCTCCTCCTGTCCGCTATTCATGCGATGCATTGCTTTCATGAGCGCTTACCTCCCTCTTTCAATTCTGGCAAAGGCAGCTTCGCTGTAATTTAAAAGCCTGTCAGGTATTTCACCTACGGTCTTTAGGAAGATTTTTCTATCCTGAGTCGTTGCGTCAAGGATTTGAGCAAGATTGGCCAACAGCCCGCTCATGGCCTCAGTCTTGCGGTTTTCACTCTTTATTTCGCTGACAAGGCTCTTGAGCTCTTCTGCGCAGGCAAAAAAGCTGACACCACTCTGGTAAATGGTTTCAGAGGATTTATCGAGAGATTGGCATAGAAAGGCCGCACTGTTATTGGCACGATCCAGGTTTTGTCCCAATTCCTGATTAAAGGTTTTGAGCGAGTGGAGCTCTTGGGTGTATGTACCTATGGTATGGTTAAAAAGGGTCAGAGAATCCGTCAAAGTGGTTGCCAGCGAGCTAACCTCATCCTTTCGATCAAAGCTGAGCTTGAGCTTGGCTTCCATAGACTCGGAGGCTAGTTTGACATCTAAATATTCTTCAAGCTGAGTGATGAAAAGTCTTTTTGCCTGGCCATAGCCCATGAAAGTCATGAGCAGGGAGAGAAATATAGAGAAGCCTGTCCCAAATAGGCTTGTAATGAAGGCGACCGACATCCCCTGCAAAGAGGAGATTAAAACTTGAAAGGTGCTAATTCCCGCTTCCGTCATAAGGGCCTCAGCACTGGTGTTGGCCATGATGCTTCCCAGATTGCCAATGGCCGATGTAAGTCCAAGAAAAGTTCCAAAGAGGCCCGTTGTTATCAGTAGGCCGTTAACCTTCTTTAAGTAGCTTTCACCAAGAACACAAAGTCTTTGATAGGCTTCAAGGCCCATGTCCATGATACAGGTTGTGTTGATGGCTTCAACTCCGCTTGAAAGGCTCGCTTTGTATTCTTCAGCTATCCAGTTGAGCATCTCTGAACGAAATTCATTCAACTCACCCCCGCAGAGTGCCGCAAGCTCCTCAGAAAGCGAAAGATAGCGACGGCGAACCAAAATATTGACATAGAATCCCCCAATGAAGAAGACAACAATCAGGCCTGTTATTAAAGAGCCTAAAAGCCCCATTCTGTTATACAAACCAACCAAACCATCCAGCATAACAACACCCCTGTCATCCCGTCTTTCTTTCCTTGGAAATTGCGTACAAGCTATATATATTGTAGGAGGCCCAAGGTTAGAATTATTTCTCAGTGTTGCCACAATGAAAAAGCTGCACCGGAAAGGTGCAGCCAAACAGGAGGTTTATGTTATTTAAATGACTTTTAGTATACAATACCTTGAGCATACATAGCGGCTGCGATTTTCTTGAAGCCTGCAATGTTGGCGCCCATGACCAGGTTGTTTTCATCGCCGTATTCAGCAGCGGCGGCACTTGCGTTTTTGTAAATGTCCTGCATAATACCCTTGAGTTTTGCATCGACTTCTTCAAAAGTCCAAGAAAGTCTTATACTGTTTTGTGACATTTCAAGTCCGGAGGTGGCAACACCGCCGGCATTGGCTGCTTTTGCAGGACCATAGATGACCTTGTTCTTTAAGAAAACATCAACGGCTTCGGGGGTTGAAGGCATATTGGCACCTTCACCTACGGCGAAGCAACCATTCTTAACAAGGATTTCAGCATCATTGCCGTCGAGCTCATTCTGAGTGGCGCAAGGCAGTGCGATATCACAGGGAATAGTCCAGATGCCTCTGCAGCCCTCTTTGTAAATTGCGGTTGGATGGTGCTTAACGTACTCGGAGATACGCCCTCTTTGTACTTCTTTGATCAACTGAACGGTTTCCAGCTTAATGCCGTCTTTATCATAAACATAGCCATTGGAATCGCTTAAGGCCACAACCTTACCACCGAGCTGGTTAACTTTTTCTGTCGCGTAGATGGCAACATTTCCTGAACCGGAAACAACGACTGTTTTACCTTCGAAGGACTTGCCCTTGGCTTTCAGTGCTTCGTTCATAAAATAGCACAGACCATAGCCGGTAGCCTGAGTACGTGCAAGGCTTCCTCCGTAGGGAATGCCCTTTCCGGTCAGAACGCCGGTAAAGTCGTTGCGTAGCTTCTTGTACATACCGTACATATATCCAATCTCACGGGCGCCTACACCAATGTCGCCTGCGGGAACATCAGTATCCGGGCCAATGTGTCGAGCCAGCTCAAACATAAAGCTCTGGCAGAAACGCATGATTTCCATATCGGATTTGCCCTTGGGATCGAAGTCCGCGCCGCCTTTACCACCGCCCATGGGCAATGTGGTCAGAGAGTTCTTAAAGCACTGCTCAAAGCCGAGGAATTTAATGATGCCCAAATTAACGGAAGGATGGAAACGGAGTCCGCCTTTATAGGGGCCTATGGCGCTATTGAATTGAACACGGAAACCACGATTGACTTGTACTGTTCCTTTGTCATCCACCCATGGCACGCGGAAAAGGATTTGTCTTTCGGGCTCAACGATGCGATCAAAGATACCTGCTTTAACGTATTCTGGGTGCTTTTCGGCAACAGGCTCTAAAGATTCCAAGACCTCTTTGACAGCCTGATGAAATTCCGGTTCGCCTTGGTTACGTCTTACGACTTGTTCGTAAACACCAGCAAGAGTTTTCATTACAACGACCTCCATATATAATAGTATTTCTTCAAACCATGATAATAATTAAACATAGCTAAAAATGCAACAAAAAAAGCCATCACTTGCAATATGATCTAACGATTAGATTAAAGAAAAAGTCCGTGAAAGCTCTCAATTCTACTACCCCATTGCAGCAGATTGCATGTCCGTTAGGGACATCATTTATTAACTTTGGGCCAGAGTGATTTGAAAACAAGGCCGGACAAAAAGAATTATACCAAAGGTTTTTTTAAAATGCAAGAAGCGAAATGAAAAGTTGCAAAAAATAGAAAAAATAAAAAAGCCCCTGACTCACTTTGGTGAAGTAAGCCAAGAGCTCTTATCTACTTATTGTAGCGTTGATTTAGCCCTTGGATTGAATATACTCATCAATGGCTTTGGCTGCGGCCTTGCCAGCTCCCATAGCCAGAATAACAGTGGCAGCACCTGTAACGGCATCGCCTCCTGCAAATACGCCCTCTTTACTGGTTTGACCGGTTTCTTCGTTTGCCACAATACAACCCCATTTATTGGTCTCAAGGTCGGGAGTGGTGCTTCGAATAAGTGGATTGGGGGAGGTACCAATGGCGATAATGACGGTATCCACATCTACCACGTGCTCACTGCCGGCTTTTGTAACGGGCCGGCGTCTGCCAGAGGCGTCGGGTTCACCAAGTTCCATTTCAATACACTCAAGGCCTGTTACCCAGCCTTTTTCGTCGCCTATAACCTGGGTGGGATTGGTGAGGAGCTTAAAGATAATCCCCTCTTCCTTTGCATGATGGACTTCTTCAAGACGAGCGGGCATTTCGGCCTCGGAACGTCTGTAGATAATATAAACCTTCTCAGCTCCTAAACGCTGTGCGCACCTGGCAGCATCCATGGCGACGTTTCCACCGCCAACAACTGCAACTGATTTACCGCGCATAACGGGGGTATCGGCATCTGGCTTATAGGCCTTCATCAGATTAATACGGGTAAGGAATTCGTTTGCCGAGTATACGCCATTTAAATTTTCACCGGGAATATTCATGAAGGTGGGCAGACCTGCGCCCGATCCGATAAACACAGCGGAATAGCCCTCTTGGAATATTTCCTCGATGGTAAGTACTTTACCAATGACCATATTGGTGCGAAGTTCAACACCCTGCTCCAGCAGTCCGTTGATTTCTTTTTGTACCAGCTTCTTGGGTAGTCTGAATTCTGGGATACCATAAACCAAAACACCGCCGGCGGTATGGAAGGCTTCAAAAATGGTTACATCATAGCCAACCTTTACAAGATCTCCTGCGCAGGAGAGGCCTGCAGGGCCTGATCCGATAACAGCTACCTTTTTCCCGTTGCGGGGTGTTTTTACATAAGTTTTGCCCATATTCTTCAAAGCCCAATCTGCTGCGAAACGCTCAAGACGGCCTATACCAACAGGGTCGCCTTTAATGGCGCGAACACATTTTTGTTCACATTGTGTTTCCTGAGGGCAAACACGACCGCAAACTGCAGGCAGACTATTGGTTTCAAGGATCTTTTCATAAGCCTCTCCAAATTTGCCCTCTGCAATGAGGGTAACAAATTCAGGAATTTTAACATTAACAGGACAGCCCGAGACGCAGGGCTTGTGCTTACAATTTAAGCAGCGTTGAGCCTCTTCTCTGGCCATTTCTTCGGTATAACCCAAAGAAACCTCTTCAAAGTTGCGGCTACGAATTTGTGGGTCCCGCTCAGGAATGGCCACTTTTTTCAGGGACATATTAGGCATTGGTCATACCCTCCATTCTGCATATATGTCGTTCTTGGGATGTTCTCTCATGATCCTTGTACATGGAGAGACGTCTCATAAGCTCAGGGAAATCGACCTCATGTCCATCAAAGTCAGGGCCGTCCACGCAAGCAAATTTTGTTTTTCCGCCAACGGTTACACGACATCCACCGCACATTCCGGTTCCATCGACCATGATAGGGTTCAAGCTGACAATGGTCTTGATGCCATAGGGTCTGGTTACATCGCAGACAACCTTCATCATAATAGGAGGACCAATGGCAATGACCACATCATAGGCATTGCCTTCATCAATGAGTTGCTTAAGAATATCGGAGACAAAGCCCTTTGTTCCGTTGGAACCGTCATCGGTGGTCACAACGAGCTTATTGGCCACTGCGCCCATTTCTTTTTCCAAAATAACAAGGTCTTTATTCCTAAAACCTGTTATAACATCGACTTCAACACCCATACTATGTAGTTTTTTGGCTTGGGGATAAGCAATGGCTGTTCCCAGACCGCCACCAATGACCGCAGCTTTTTTTACACCGTCAAAATGTGAGGCAATGCCCAAAGGCCCGCAGAAATCGACAAGGCTGTCTCCTTCATTCATTGAACCCAATATTTTAGTGGAGGCTCCCACCTCCTGGAATATAATTGTTACGGTTCCTTTTTCCCTGTCATAATCGGCAATGGTTAATGGAACACGTTCGCCTTCTTCATCAACCCGCAGGATGATAAATTGACCAGGTTCGGCCTTGCGTGCCACATAGGGGGCATCAATTTCAAGAAGCTTTACTTGAGCATTTAAAACTTCTTTTCTCACGATTTTATACATCATAAGTCTCCTTTCCTTATACTAAATGAATGCAAATCAAATAAAATAATCAGATTGTCTAAATATTAACAAACATTGTTCGTCAATTTATTATAAAGGAATTTCAATAATAAATATATACTGAATCTGGAGAATTACCAAGCTATAAAAATTAACATTTTTGAGGAAAGCGTATAAAAATGCCTTATAAAATCTATTGACGCTGATGTTTTCGAAGGATATCGAATGAAAGAATAACACAGGCCAGTATCAGAAGGCCCATGCCAATGATTAGAACGGTCTTGACGCCGTAATTTTCAATAATAAGTCCGCCCGCTGCCGAGCCAATCACGGCTGTAAGGCTGCTGCAAAGGGCATCGGCAAGGGTTTGAGCTGTAGTCCTTAAGTTTTCTGGAGCATTTTCATAAACAAAAAGCCTGATGCTGGGAAGATAATTGCCAAAGGCCAGGCCCTGAGCGAGCATGGCCACAAACACCAGAAAAGGGCTTCGGGCCATAAGGAGTATCAGAAATTGCACCATATATAAAAGAACCGATAAAAGGATTAACCTATTGGATTCAAATTTTTTAGAGAGCTTCTTTGACGCCAATAACATGGGTATCTCTGTGATGACACCCACAAAATAGGCAAGACCAAGATCACTTGAATTTCCTTTTACATAATCAATAATAAGTGGAAGAAGCAAATGGACAGTACGATAGGCTAGCCCGATAATAAAGCAAACCACAATAAAAAAAAGATACCGCTTATTTTTTAGTAGCTCTTTCATGCTTTTTTTTAAACTGCCTTGATGACTATCCCCTTCTTGCACATCGGCCAGGCTCATGGTTACCAATAACGTCATGAGAATGAAAAACGAAGCGGCTATAAACATGATATTAAACCCAAAATAACGGATAGCCCATCCAAAACTGAGTGCAAAGACCGCAAAACCGACCGAGGCCCAAAGGCGGATATGCCCATATTCCTCCTCTTTACCCGGTAGCTTTTTAAGTATCCAGGTATCCAGTATAGAGGGCTGAGGAACTTGTGCAAAGCCTAATAGAAACATGAGGATTAGAACCCAGGTTGCGCTTTTTAAAAATAGAAAGGATAGGATAGCTGCCCAAATCATCAGATTCGCGGCGATGAAGCTTTTCTTTATGGTGTGGAACTTATCACAGAGTAAACCCCATACAAACTGCCCCAGGATACCTCCTAAGGTGCTTAAAGAAATAGCAAGCCCGATTTCGGCATTGGATAGTCCTCTTTTCTTGAAAAACAGAGCAGCAAAGGATGTAAAAGCACACCAGGAGCACCAAAACGTGAGCTGAATAAAACTGAACTTAAGCTTATCGGGGCTTTTCTTTCTCATGATGCTCCTTTCGGTCTTGGCTGATGATGCACAAGGTCATATGGAGGGACTTTATAGTGTGCCGCACTATAAGCGTGAATTATGCAAGGTGTCGCATTTTCATGGTCATTGGACGGAATTTTTAGTTTTGCAATAAAAAAGTATCTAACAAAATTCATAAGAAATAACCGCTTATTTTTTTCATAGACGGTTAATTTACAAAGTCTTTATCGTCCTTCTCCGCGTCATCTTTGTTGTCACTGTCTTTGATTTTTGAAAAAATTCCACCCTTCGTTTCAGAACCGGAATTGGAATTATCATCGTCATCATCAGTACTTCTTCCACCACAGGCAACAAAGCTGAGCATTTATTTTAACAAATGAGTAAATACATAGGACTAGCCTAAAAACATATATTTCCCAAGATAATCATAGAATGGAGGGTCAATAGAATCTTCAGGGAGGCGTTCAATGGCTCGGCGCTCGCTAAAGTACAACGCGGCTGTGCTCACTGTTACAGGGTTCATGGTGAAAGCCATCGGTTTTGTTTACCGTGTATTTATTGCAAATAGCATCGGTTCAGAGGGCCTTGGTCTTTACCAGCTCGTTGTGCCTATTTATTCCCTTCTGGTACTCGTACTTTCAGCAGGCGTTTCGGTGGCAGTCTCCCGTTTCGTTGCCGAGGAAACCTCCAGACATTTAGATGCAAAAGGGATGAAAATCGCTTCCTTGTCAGCAGGCTTAGTCATGATTGTAGGAGTAATCGTATGCGGACTACTAGTGCTAAACCTTGATGCATTGGTTCTAGGCATTGCCGGAGACGCCAGAACACGCAACTCCCTGTTCTGGATGATAATTCTTGTACCACCGATTGCAGCGACATCTGCTTATAAAGGATACTTTTATGGTAGGCAGGAAATGCTACCCAATTCCATCGGCCAAATTCTTGAGCAAGTAGTAAAGCTTGTCTTTGTGCTCCTATTGTTTGATTCCTTTAAAGGAAAAGGCCTCGAAAGCATGTGTCTTTTAGCGGTAATGGCCATGTTGGTGGGCGAGTATGTCAATGTGCTGGTGGTCTATATCGCTTTTCTATGGGTTAAGTTAAAAAAAGGAGCTATGGTAGCACAGCAATCAGAAAGTCAAAAGGAAATGCTCAAGAAAATAGCCAAGACGGCCCTTCCTATTTCGACGAATCGTCTCATCCTTTCGTCTATAGGAACTGCTGAAAATTTGCTCATCCCTCAACGCCTTATTCTTTATGGACTATCTTTCCAAGACAGTTTAAAAGCATTTGGGGTGCTTACCGGTATGGCTGCTCCTTTAGTGTTTTTTCCCTCAATGCTGCCCATGGCCTTGGCTACAGCACTCGTTCCGGCTATTGCCAGCGCTGTTGCCGCCAAGCAATATACGGTAGCAAATCGTCAAATTTCTCAGTCCATAAGGTTGACGCTGATCATGGGCCTCATATTTACGTCATTTTTTGCGGTCTGTAGCCATGAGATTGCAGAGCTGGTCTATCCGGGAAAAGGTGTAGGGAGTATCCTGAATCTCCTTGCCTTTACAGGTGTCTTTTTATACCTTCAGCAAACCATGCTCGGTATATTAAACGGCCTTGCTCGCGAATCTTCAATATTAATAAACACGCTTGTAGGGAGCATTTTGAGGCTTCTGATCATATGGTTCGGCATACCACTACTGGGTGTGGACGCCTATATTTATGCAGTCATTGGGGGGAGTCTCCTCACCATTATCCTTAATTTCAGAGAAATATCAAAGATATCCGGTATGTCCATCGATTTGGGGGAGTGGCTTTTAAAACCGCTGGTAGCGACACTTTTGGGTTCAGTATCAGCCTTAATTCTTAAGCAATTACCGAGACTCTGGAATTTTTCAGGAAGGGTGGCCATGCTATGCTCGGTGAGTATCGTATTGGTGATCATTTTAGCAGCCTTCTTAGTGACAGGCATTGTAAAAAAAGAGGACCTAAAGCGTTGGGCGGGAAAAAATAGAACCATGTTTTTTGATTTCTTATAAGAGGTGAAAGCAACGACTAAAGGGAGATAATCATTGATGTATAAAAAGCTGCGAAAATGGAAGAAAATAAGAGCAAGAAGAAGGGAGAGAGGAGCAATTAAATAAGTTGACTGTATATAGGTCAAAGAAAGTCAAAAACAAACTTGATCATTCAACTGGGAGAATGTAGAATAATATCACAAGGTCAAAGAAAGTCAAAATCAAAAAAGAAATAAGATCAATGGAGGTGTTCTTATGTTTAGTATGGTACCCTATTCAAGAAAAAATGGTAATGTGTCAAGAAAAGATGAATGGTTTGGGATTGACCGATTCTTCGAAGATTTCTTTAGAGATCCCTTCTTCGCAAGAGTTTCAGCTATTACCACTCCCATTAGAGCTGACGTTAAAGAAACTGAAAATGAATACATTGTAGAAGCTGAGCTCCCAGGGGTTAACAAAGAGGATATTGTAATTGATATCCATGATGATATCTTGACCCTTGGCGTCGATATCAAGAAGGAAACCAGTGAGGAAGAGGACGGCTACATCTATAAAGAGCGGCAAAATGGCTCTTACAGACGCAGCTTTAATGTGAGAAACATTAAGAATGATGAGGTGAAAGCATGCTATAAAGATGGCATTCTTAGTGTGACACTTCCTAAAGCGGACCCTGAGAAGAGGGTTAGGAAGGTCGAGATCGAGTAATCAGCTCTTTTGATGATAGATTATTCCGGAAAAAAAGTGGCACTCTCAGGGAGGGGTCGATTTTCCGGAATCAGCAAATTAAGCCTTCCAGGCTGTGTATAATTGAATTCTTAGCAGGGGAAAGGGTTGCCTATGGCGACCCTTTTCCCATATTCCACGGGTCGAGGCTTGTGGTGCATACCTAAAGGTACGCACCTTATTCCACAGGACGAGGCTTGTGGTGCATACCTAATAGAAAGCAAAAATATCCATGCGAGAAGAAGGCTTACCGGCTTAGGTCTACCCGGCTGTAAAAAACGGCAGTTTGCATGTTGAATTCTATTATGTATAATTGTAGTGTTATGTTGCGAACCTAATAACTGGCTTAGCATGCCTGTTGTTAATCATGATAAGATATAAAATAGGTTCCGAACCTGCAAAAATGAAGCAATTTCACGGCTTTATGCGATGCAATCATACTTAACAGAAGGATGTGAATAGATGAAACTTGTTGCAGACTGCCATCTTCATACCCAATCCAGCGGTCATGCCTACAGTACCATCACTGAATATGCTAAAGAGGCCTCAGATAAGGGTCTTGAGCTTATCGCTATGACGGATCACGGACCCAGAATGCCTGGAAGTGCCCATATCTACCATTTCCATAATTTAAAGGTTATTCCCAATTACCTGTATGACGTTGAAATTTTAAAAGGTATGGAGGCCAATATTGTGGATTATGAGGGGTCTTTGGATACCGAAGATGCCCATCTAGAGGAATTGGAAGTGCTGATTGCGAGCTTTCATATTCCGTGTTTAAAGCCCTCGACTCGTAAGGAAAATACGCAAGCCCTTATCAACAGTATGAAAAATCCATATGTCAATATTATCGGACATCCCGATGACAGCAGGGTGGAGCTAGATTATGTTGAGCTTTCCAAAGCTGCAGCAGATCAAGGAGTTTTAATTGAGGTCAACAATTCTTCATTAAGACCAATTTCTTTCAGGATGAATGCTGCCGAGAACTATCAAAGGCTTTTGGAAGAATGCGCGAAGCGTGGTGTTTATATTGTTATCGATAGTGATTCTCATTTTCACACCGACGTGGGCGATTGTGAAGAGGCCATAGAACTGGTTAAAAAGTTTGGCTATCCTAAAGAATTGATTGCCAATGCCAGTGTTGAGAGACTGAAACAGAGGCTCCGTTTAAGGAGAAGGTGATTGTTATGCTGGAAAGACTTGAGGTTATTGAGAATCGCTTTGAAGAACTGAATATGAGGCTGGCTGATCCTAGTGTCATGAATGATCAAGAGCAGTATCTAAGGCTGATGAAGGAGCATACTGAGCTCTCTGACATTGTGGAGAAATTTCGCGAATATAAAGCCTTTGCCCAATCGCTGGAGGAAGCAAAGCTCATGTTGGACGATAAACCAGACAAAGAGCTTGAGGAAATGATTGAGCTTGAGATAAAAGAGGCAACGAACGGCATGGAACGTACCGAAAAAGAGCTCAAAATCCTCCTGATGCCAAAAGACCCCAACGACGAACGGAACGTCATTGTCGAAATACGCGGGGGAGCGGGGGGCGATGAAGCAGCCCTTTTTGCAGCAGTCCTTTATCGCATGTATGCGCATTATGCGGAGAGCAAAGGGTGGTCGGTAAACATTATCGACTCTAACCCCACAGAAATTGGCGGCTTTAAGGAAGTGGTCTTTGAAATTGAAGGGAAGGGTGCCTATAGTCGCTTAAAGTTCGAGAGCGGTGTTCATCGCGTTCAACGCGTACCCACTACCGAGTCCAGCGGGAGAATACATACCTCTACCGCAACGGTTGCCGTACTTCCCGAAGTGGATGATGTTCCGGAGGTTGAGATTAACCCCGGTGATATCGAGGTGGATACCTATCGAGCCTCGGGAGCCGGAGGTCAGCACATTAACAAGACCTCTTCCGCCATTCGTATTACCCATTTGCCATCGGGTATTGTAGTAACCTGTCAGGATCAGCGTTCTCAGCACAAGAACCGGGATAAGGCTATGAAGGTTTTAAAGGCAAAGCTCTACGAGATTGAGATGCAAAAGCATAGCACTGAGATTGCCGAGAACCGCAAGGGACAAGTGGGTACCGGTGACAGAAGTGAAAGAATCAGAACCTACAATTTCCCACAACGACGGGTAACAGACCATCGCATTGGGTTTACGCTATACCAGATCGATCAGTTCATCAATGGTGATATAGACGAGTTGATCGATGCGCTTATCACCACAGATCAGGCTGATAAACTCAGCGGTAATGATGAAGATTAAGATAGTCCAAATGCAATAGTTTAATTGAATCTAAAACTAAAGAAGTAACCCTCTGTCATGATTGAGACATCAGAACAGGGGGCTTTCTTTATTAGGACGTCTACATAGTAAAAGAACCTGTCTGAAGAAAGCAATTAAAGACAGGATTATCCATAACGCAGATGCTATGATTAGGGTGTCAGGAGGTTAGGTATGGAATGGCTAAACAGATTGAACAGGGCAATTGATTACATTGAAGAGAACCTATTGGAGGAAGTGAAGGTGAATGTGGCAGCTCGCGAGGCCGCATCCTCAGTTTTTCATTTCCAACGGTCCTTTATGATGCTCACAGGTGTTACCGTGTCCGAATACGTCAGGAGACGGAGGCTTACACTGGCGGCCCAGGAGCTCGCTTCAACCGACGGGATAAAAGTGATTGACCTAGCCTTAAAATATGGTTATGAGACTCCGGAGTCTTTTACCAAGGCTTTTTCAAAATTGCATGGTCTACCGCCGTCCCAGGTAAAGCGTAAAGGTGTCAATCTTAAGGCCTTTCCACGTATTACCTTCACATTATCGATAAAAGGAGTTGTAGGTATGAATTATCGTATTATTGAAAAGGGCAGCTTTAAATTGGCAGGGAAAAGTATCAAAGTAAGCACCATCAACGGCGAGAACTATCGTGCCATCCCGGCATTTTGGGTACAATGCAATAATGATGGTACCTCAGAGAAGATCTGTGATATTAATCCCCAAAAGCCCATGCTCGGCGTCTGTATGAATGACTTCGACAAGGAAATGAACACCTTTACGTATTTAATTGCGGTTGAATCCGAGGATAAGGACACTCTAGGCTTTGAAGTCCATGAAATACCGGCTTCCACGTGGGCTGTCTTTGAATCGGTAGGCCCCATGCCCACAGCCATACAGGATGTCTGGAAAAGAATCTACAGTGAGTGGTTCCCGGCGACTGGCTATGAGCATGCAGGTCTTCCCGAGCTCGAAGTCTATTATGAGGGAGATATGAGCTCAGCTAATTATTCCTGTGAGGTTTGGATTCCCGTTAAAGCCAAGGGCTAATGAGGGTGAACTTAAGCGGAAAAGGTTAGTGTCAAAACCAAATTGTTGATAATAAGACCAAATATAATGGAATGGGCCATCGTTTTATAGATGGCCTATTCCATTAATCGGGTATAATATATATGAAAATAAATTGTATCAATGATTTTTAACACATGTCGATTATTATTTAAAGTGTGAATACCTTATTGACTTTGACAACGTGTCGTAGTTTATACTCCAATTGAGGAAGGAGGTAAGGAAATATGGAACCAATGACAATTAGCCAAGTTTCAAAAAGCTTTGGTATATCTACAAGGATGTTGCGTTATTATGAGCAAGCAGGACTTATAGACAGCTATCGGCGTGATGATTACGCTTATCGTATGTACAATGAAACCGTACTCTCCCGATTACGACAGATTTTGATATTACGTAAGTTAAGGATCCCACTCAAGCAAATCAAAGTAATACTGCAAAAACCCGATGCTGTTACAGCTATAGAGATTTTCCGTGAAAATATTAGTGAATTGGTTGAAGAAATAGCCGCATTGTCAACGATTAAGAGCATCCTCAGCCGTTTTGTCGATGAATTACAGAAAACAACGGATGTACAAATCCACCGCCTGATTACCCAGGATGATACTTTACTGGCTTCCATAGAATCCTTATCCCTCACAAGTATCAATTTTAAGGAGGATAAGACTATGAGTAATTTGAAAAAAGCAGAGGAAAGTCTGTCGAAGCTGAATGATGTGCGGATTATCTATCTGCCACCCGCAACCATTGCTACATCCCACTATATTGGAGATGAGCCTGAGTACCATACCAATAAAATAATTGACCAGTTTGTGAGAGCTGCAGGCCTGGCCAAAATAAAACCAGACTTACGGCATTATGGCTTTAATCATCCCAACCCTGTGGACGAAACCGGCTATCACGGTTATGAAATGTGGGTGACAATTCCAGATGATTTGGAAGTACCGGCTCCACTCACCAAAAAGCATTTTGCTGGAGGGCTGTATGCAGCCCATATGATTGCAATGGGCAATTTTAATGAATGGGAATGGCTATTTGATTGGGTGAATAGAAGCGAAAAATATGAGTTCGCAGGAGATATGCAGGATCAAGAGCATATGTGTGGATTGCTTGAAGAGCACCTTAATTATGTTAGCCATATCAGTTTGGAAAATACTGAACCAGAGGATTTACAACTTGATTTACTCATGCCTATTAGGGAGCGGCTATAATAGCCTTACCTGATAACAATAGGATTGATGAATTTTTTCTGTCCCGCAACCTATGTTGAAATGCGTCGATAGTTGTGGTAAAATCGATTCGACATGCCGTGGGGGAGTAGTTAGCACAGCATTTGCTGTGTGGTAAATCAACACAATGACCTATTTGGGTCTGGTTTGCCTTAATAAACAAGACTCATGGGTAGTTCAAAAGACTGCCTGTGAGTCTTTCTTGTTTTGTGAAAAGGTTGCTAAACCCAAATAAAGCAGGGAATACTTTTTTATTAACAGCACTAAGGAGATTAACAGGATGGGAATTTTAGAATTATTTATTATTGCAGTCGGGCTCTCAATGGATGCATTTGCGGTTGCTGTCTGTAAAGGCTTATCAATGAAAAAAATGAGCTATAAAAATGCCGTTATCATCGGATGTTTTTTTGGCGGATTTCAGGCCCTTATGCCCCTTATCGGTTATATACTGGGAACACAGTTCAAGGATTATATAACCAGCATCGATCATTGGATTGCCTTTATTCTGCTTTCCATTATAGGCATCAATATGATAAGAGAATCACGGGACACTAAGTGCAAACCGTGTGGTGCTGCCGGCGAGGCTGCTTGTGATATTACGGACCAATACTCCTTCAGCTTTAAAAATATGACGGTATTATCCCTGGCCACGAGTATTGACGCATTAGCTATAGGTGTGACTCTTGCGTTTTTGCAAGTTAATATCATTCCCGCTGTTTCCATGATTGGCATCATAACCTTTTGTTTTTCATTTCTCGGTGTGAAAATTGGGAATGCCTTTGGAGCAAAATTTGAGTCGAAGGCTGAATTAGCAGGGGGTATTATTCTCATCGGCATGGGAATTAAAATCCTGCTTGATCACCTTGGCGCTATTTAAGCAACGTGGATTAATAAAGTAAATGTACATTTCCAAGGGGAGTGGAATGGGGGACTGACGTTTTTTCAGACCCCCTTTTTTTAAATATCGTTAAAGCTTAAGCTCATAATAATCGTAGACAGTATCTTCCTTAAAGCCACATGACTTATATAGCGAAAGAGCATTTTCATTTTGAACGGCAACCTCGAGAAGGATTGTATGGATGTTCATGGACTGCAATTTTAACAAGGCCAGGCTTAATGTCTCCCTGCCAAAGCCTTTGCCCCGGTATTCAGGAGCCACTACAAAACCAAAGATATAGCCATCTTCTCCTTCCATAGTAGTTCCGATCTTTCCTATGAATTTTCCATCAAGCTCTGATATGTAGAGTGCTCTGTATGAGTCCTGGAGCGAAGAAGACTCTTCTTCCAGCGAGTCATCCGATGCACCAAAGCATAAAGCATCCATCTTTTTAATGGTCGGATAATCACGCGACTCTGCCTTGCGAAGGGTGATGCCATGGCCTATAAAGCTGGGTACAGTCATCTCGTTAAATTTCATTCGATATTCAGAAAAGCTGTAGACGGCACCCGTTGACTTTGTAAAACCCGTTCCGGATGGACAAGAACGCTCGGTAATGATTAAAATTCTTTCTACATCACGGGAATGACATACTTTTTTCGCTTCATTGAATAAACCCTTAAAAATTCCTCTGCGTCGATGTTCTGGATGTACCATTCCCGTCAATTCTATCTCTTTAGGTCTTGGGCCAAATCCATAGAGCCCTAGAAACCCGATAAGTTGGTTATTTTCGTAGTACAAAAAATCATTGGTTTCATGGGGAGCCCGCGTATTGAGCATATCCCAGTTCAGCTTCATACTCAATTTCTCATAGCGGCTGCAAGCATTCTCAAGCTCTTTGATGTCTTGAAGCTGTTTTTCGGAAAGGCTTGTAGCACCTATCATCTCTTTCAAATCTGTACCTCCTATACCAATGCCCCTTTATAAATAACTGACCAGAGTTTTATCCGATATTTGATAGAGGTTAACAATTCATTATAATTTTTTGGTATCCGTAACACAATAGCCTGTGTGTTTTTATAATGAGCGCTAGCATGACTAATAATCAATGTTTCAACGGAGGATAATTGAAGGTTTTCCTATTGAAAATAATTAAAAAGAGTGGAATAATGAATTGGGTAAAGGTTCTCGATAAGGTTATTAGACCTTTTTTGCTAGAATAGAAAAAATAATCGGGCTGCAATCTTACGACACTTTTAAGACAGACGATTTTTGGGGGATTTTATGGAATTAAAAAATGTCATGCTTGCCGTGGGGCTTTCAATTTTTGCGGGTCTTTCTACAGGAATTGGCGGACTTATCGTGTTGCTTTTTAAGAAAATTAATGCCAAAATTCTTTCAATTGCTTTAGGATTCTCAGCGGGTGTTATGATTTACGTCTCATTTGTAGAGATACTACCGGAAGCCAAGCATTTTCTTATCAATGCTTTTGGGACAAAATCAGGGGAATGGGTAGCCTTCGCGGCATTCTTCGCTGGGATTTTTTTAATAGCTCTCATTGACAAGCTGGTTCCCGAACAGGAAAACCCCCATGAGCCTCACCGTGTAGAAAGGTTTGATGTTTGCGGGTTTGGTAAGGACTCTCAGAAGCTTATTAAGACGGGAAAGCTTGCAGCCTTAGCTATTACCATTCATAATTTCCCTGAGGGCCTGGCGACCTTTGTTTCAGGTATTAATGATTTGTCCTTGGGAATCGCCATTGCTGTAGCTGTAGCCATTCATAACATTCCTGAAGGGATTTCAGTTGCTTTACCGGTCTATTGTGCGACAGGTGACAAAAAGAAAGCTTTTTACTTATCCCTTCTTTCTGGTCTGGCTGAGCCGGCCGGTGCAATTCTTGCGGTTTTAGTTCTGGCACCCTTTATGAATGACGCGGTATTTGGGATTATATATGGTTCCATTGCGGGTATCATGGTCTTTATCTCACTGGATGAGCTTTTGCCCTCTGCCAGAGAGTATGGCGAGCATCATCTGGCCATTTTTGGTCTCATAGGTGGCATGATTGTCATGGGCCTGAGCCTCCTGATTTTAATGTAACTAAAAAGACATGGGGATTTTGCATTCCCATGTCTTCTTATAAGTTTTACGGGATGGGGCTTATGGTACGTACCTCTATTGAGGTGGAGGTTATAATTTATATTTGAGTTTTTCACCAAAGAAGGGGAATGGTATTGTAAAGACCTGAATGCCGTCAGAATGAGGAGCTATCGTATATAGGGGATAGAAGACAGCAAGCCCCTCCTCGGTCAGGTAAAAATTATTCTCATCATAATATTTATTTAAATTCTCATCCAGGCCATCAAAATAGTGGGCTGCGCCGGTGATTTGTCTCCGTCTGGCATCTGATTCCATATACTTTAAAATCAAGGACTTGTAGTCGTAATCTTTTTCGAAAAGCGCATCCATGGTAAGCAGGGTACCACGCTTCATATCCCATGTATTGCCCTTTCTAATGGTATTGCCATGGGCACCGCCGGTGAATTCATAGAGGTCGTAATAGAGACTCATCATGGGTTTTTTGATATACGTGGGCTCGTAGACCTCTGCGAACTCAAAGTTATTAAAAGGGACTCCCTGAGGCTTTGCAACGGTATAGTGTTTATGGGCTGCCTGATAGAGCTTTGTAGAGGCATAACGATAATTTTTCTGTGCCTTTTGCCTGTAATGCATATTAAAGGGCATATTGTTTCCGTCGTATCCCTCTGTAATAAAAGGATAATCGATCTTGACCTCGATCATCATAGCCTTGTTATGGTACAGTTTGTCTTTGATCGTCTGATTTCTAATAAAATCGCATTTCATTCATACCACCTCACATCATTTTATTGAGGTCGCCTGAATTCTGTGCCCGTCCATGGCATAAAAGCAGATTCGGATACACTGAACAAGCCCGATACCAAGGTTACGGCATGATCCAGGTCTTGTAGGGTGAATGAATGAGAGCCGCGTTATAATAGCGCGAATCATAGGTGACTTCCTTACCAACCCAATCGGGTTTTTGGAAATCCTGACCTTCTGAGGTAAGCTCGATTTCTGCAACGACAAGGCCTTCATTATCACCGGAGAATTCATCCACTTCCCAGGTCATTCCGCCATAGGAAAGGGTATAGCGGTATTTCTCCACCAATGGTTTTTCACAAAGGTCAAGCAAAGCCTGAGCATCCTTAAGAGGAATAGAATACTCAAACTCAGGGCGAACCGCACCGACTGTCGCTCCCTTAATGGAAAGGGTTGCATTATCATCGGCTATCCTGACACGAACAACCCGGTCTTTGTGGCTGCATAAATAGCCTTGACGAAAGTATGATTTGGAGGCCCCTTCCTTGTAGCCGTCATGACGTACAAGAAATTTGCGCTCGATTTCCTGTGGCATGGCCTTACTCCTCACTCTTGACGAATTTCTTCTTTAAAAAATACCCAATACCCAAGAGTACAAGAAGCGCGATAACGACGATTAAAAGGCCAGTATAATTCTGTTCATAGATTTGTGAACCTCCGCTGGCTTTAACAAAAATGTCGGGTATCCGGCAGAGGAGGAATATGATTAAGAACCGCAACGGTTTTACAGGTGTTAAACCGGCTACGTAAATAAGAATATCCTTGGGGATGCCTGGGATAAGGCAAAGTACCAGAATGCCGAAGGTTCCTTTAGCTGAGTTAATAAGATCACTGGTCTTTTGAATCCATTTTTCACTAACAAACTTTTTTACAATCTCCGCACCGAAAAACTTAGCGATACCAAAGGCAATAAGAGCTCCGAGAATCTCTCCGAAGTAGGCCAGAATAAAGCCTAAAGGCATACCATAGATAAAACCGGCCGCTACGTGGAAAATGTCGCCAGGAATAAGGGCTATAATGACTTGGAGTATTTCAAACAATACAAAGACAATTGAACCCCAAACGCCAAAGGATTTGATGTAATCTGCAAATTGCTGTGGATTCTTAACCAGCTCAACAAGCTGGGGTGCGTACTTTACCATGACAATAAGAACGATAATACCAAGGAGTAAGATACCAATGAGCTTCAAAACCAAACTTTTTGTAAGAATTTTTTTATCCATAAGTTTACCTTTCAATTTATTAATAAACAGAAATAGTCTTGCTTATGCTCCTTTTAAGAAAAGTGGCAATAAGTAACTTTCAAAGCGGTAATTATATTATAATAAGATTGTATGAAAGCCTGCAACTATTATATCCCCAGATTATATAACTTATTGGATTGAGTTGGGGAGTGGTTGGAGGGAACGGCAGAACAGCAATAAAGAGAATGATCCACAACAGATAAATTATGATAGAACAAGACAAGAGGGATGAAAAGATGCAAGAAAGAGAGTTTAAGCAACGCCTTGAAAAAGCCTGCCAGGAAGCAAACCGATTAAAAGCGCTGAATGACCGTTTCGTGAATAGACGTATGCTCGTTTTTTTTGTGGGGGCTCTTTTAGTAGGGGGCCTTTTGTATAGAAAGAGTTCCACTCTCGCAATTGGGGTGGGCTTTGTGTTCATTGCCGCTTTTATTTTCTTGATGGCCCGCCATAACAAGGTAAAGCGGGATTTGAGAAAGTGCGAGATACTGAGGAGCATTTATGAAGATTTTCTTAAAAGAATCAATGGTGGATGGACAACTTTTCCCGATACGGGGGAGGAGTTCTTAACGCCCGATCATCCCTATAGCTCCGATCTTAATATTTTTGGGGCTAAATCTCTATTCCAGCTCATCAATCTCACCCACACCTTTAAAGGCCGACACCGTTTGGCAACCCTTTTCAGCAGTCCAGACTGCCATTATGAGAATATCATCAAGCGGCAGGGAGCTGTTAAGGAGCTCTCTGCCAAGCTTGATTTTATTGAGGAATTAACCCTGAGGGGAATGTTATATAAAAAGACAGCCAAGGACCCGGAGGGCCTATTTAACGCCATTCGCCAATCAGAGCGGGTACCTGCCATTCTTAAAAGCCCTGTGCTGCATTTTGGGCTTCCCCTATTGACGCTTGCATCAGCACTTTTGGCGGGAAGAGTCTTTCCCTGGCTCTATTTGTTTTTTCTATCAGGTCTCATCCTGCAGCTTGTGCTCTTTGCCTGGAGCTTCAAGACCCTTTCTCCTTATTTAGGGCTTGTTCATCAATACAAGAACGAGCTTGAAACCTATCAGAAGCTCATAGAACTCATAGAAGAGGAGGATTTTGCAGATCCTTATCTGAATGGCTTAAAGGGGGATCTCCTGGGTAAGAACAATAAGGCTTCTTCTGAAATCAAAAGAATTACCGCCCTATCTGAATACATTGATTTTAAGCACAGTCCGTTGATTTACTTCATTCTCAATGCGCTTTTTTTGTGGGACTTTCACCTTTATAGGAGCCTTGAACGCTGGAAGAAGGATAATACCCACAGGGTGGACCAATGGCTGGAGATTCTGGGGGAATATGAGGCTCTGGCCAGTCTTTCAGCTCTGGCCCTCATTACGCCTGTTTCCACTTACCCTGATCTTACTCAGGGAAAGCCTGCTTTTTCTGCCCTGGAGCTGTCACACCCCTATATTCCTTATGAGAAAAGAATACCCAACAATGTGACAATCAACGGTGTGAGCATCATAACAGGCTCCAATATGTCAGGGAAGACGACGCTGCTGCGGACCGTAGGCACTAATCTGGTGCTGGCCTATGCGGGTGCACCGGTTTGTGCGAAGGCCATGAGTGCAGGATTAATGAGCCTCTTTACTTCCATGCGGAATATTGATGACTTAAGTGAAGGGGTCTCCACTTTTTATGCTGAGCTTTTAAGAATCAAGAAGATTGTGGATTCCTCAAGGAAAGAGAAGAATATGATTTTTCTTATAGACGAAATCTTTAAAGGAACCAATTCAAAGGATAGGATAGAAGGTGCAAAAATCGTATTGAGAGGGCTCAACAAGCCATGGACTATCGGCTTGATCTCCACCCATGACTATGAGCTTTGTGATCTTGAAGCGGAGGACTCTTTGCGGTTTTCAAACCTTCATTTTACCGAGAGCTACTCTAATAACCGGATACACTTTGATTACAAGCTTCACAAGGGGCGTTGCAAAACTTCGAATGCGCGTTATCTCATGAAGATGGTGGGGCTTGAATAAAGCATTTAATAGGAAGGTTTTTCTGTCCAAAGAATGAATGCAAGCATATGATGTACTAGCATCATTTTGTCTCTTCATGTCCGAGCATTTTGACAGGGAGGAAAAACCGTGAGAATTAAAAATGTCAATTTCTTTGCTAACTTGATACTTTCAAGAACACCCTTCGCCAAGGCAGAGCTCATGGGCGGGCCACTGGCTCCAGATATTAATGGTACTGTAAGCTTTTACCCTGCTTATAATGGTACGTTGGTCGTGGCTGAGGTCTATAATCTGCCAAGAACTGTTCCGCCCACACCCCAAAATCCCCCCATTGGTCCCTTTGGTTTCCATATTCATGATGGAAACAGCTGTGAGATTGGAAATCCTACCGACCCCTTTCAGTCAGCAGGCGGCCATTATAATCCTACCGGAATGACACATCCGGAGCATGCAGGGGATTTACCTGTGTTGTTCTCCAACAATGGCTATGCCTTTATGATTGTTTTTACAGACAGGTTTGTGCCTCAACAACTGCTGGGTCGTGCCGTGGTGATTCATCAGAACCCCGATGACTTCAGAACCCAGCCCGCAGGCAACTCCGGAAAGCGGCTAGCCTGTGGCATAATAAAAGCCTAGCAAGCTGGCAAGTGGCAAGTTGGGGACGGTTCTTGACTTGCTCTCATGAAAAAGAGCAAGTCAAGAACCGTCCCCATTTGTCACCTTGCCAGCTTTAAGATGTTTAGGGCATCTTGGCGTTTAATCTTCAGAAAGCTTCCGACTGTATAAGTATCTGATCCGGTACACTTGTCGGCCATTTCCTCCAGTCGGGAGTCGTCTATATTGGCCTGACTGAGTCTAACGGGCATGCCGATGGAGGACAGGAAGGCTTCAAAGCTTTCAATACCCTTTAACGCCATTTCTTCAAGATCGAACAGGTTATCGTCAATATTCCATACCCTGTGAGCGAATTGGGCAAAACGAGCCACATCGTGCTTGTAAACATACTTCATCCAAGCGGGGAAAACAATGGCGAGCCCTGCACCATGGGCAATATCATAGATGGCACTTATTTCATGCTCAATGCGATGAGACCCCCAGTCACCGACGCGTCCGGTGCTTAGTAAATTGTTATGGGCGATGGTGCCTACCCACATCATTTCCGCTCTCGGCGCATAATCAGTAGGGTTCTTAAGAATTTTTGGCACATTGAGAATAATCGTTTTTAATGCCGCCTCACACATCCTGTCAGTGAAATCCACGTTTGGAGTGTGTGTGAAATAACGCTCCAATACATGGGCCATGATATCGGTCGCTCCACAAGCGATTTGATAAGGTGGTAGAGTATAGGTAAGCTCCGGATTCATAATGGCAAAAACAGGCCGTAATAGCTCATGGCCAAGGCCACGCTTATACCAGCCATTCTCATTGGTAATGACTGAGTTTTCACTTGATTCACTGCCCGCAGCCGGAATGGTCAACACCACACCTACGGGTAAAACCTTCTGGGGCTGCGCTTTGCCCTCGTAAAAATCCCAAACCTCTCCTTCATAAGGAACACCCGCTGCAATGGCCTTGGCTGAGTCAATGGCGCTGCCGCCACCCACCGCTAAAACAAAGCTGATATCCTTTTCACGACACAGACGTATGCCTTCATGAACCAGAGAAAGACGGGGGTTGGGCAGAACACCTGAAAGCTCAACAACCTCAACGCCTGCCTCTTTCAGTGATTTAATAACCCTGTCATAAAGTCCTGTCTTCTTAATACTGCCGCCGCCGTAGTGTAAAAGTACCTTATTGCTATGCAATTTGGTTTCTAAACCGACGGAGGTTTCTGTACCCTTACCAAAAATAATTCTGGTTCCATTCTGATAAATAAAATTGTCCATGGCTACCTCCCAGATAAAATAGCAGTTTATATCTATTTTACCCGATATCGGTACGAGTGAATAAAAAAATTTATTAATTTAGTGCTTGAAATATATAGGTGGTCGATATATATTATATATAGATTATCGATACATTGGAGGTTATAGCTAGTGAGCGTTGATAAAAGCCTTTTAACCGGCAGCACCACCATGCTGCTGCTGAAGCTACTTGAGGATAAGGATATGTATGGCTACCAGATGATTGAGGAATTGTCAAAGAAATCGGATGATACCTTTACCCTGAAAGCCGGAACCCTGTATCCGCTATTGCATAATCTTGAGCAGCAGGGGATGGTGACCTCTTATGATGAAAATGCCGACAGCTTAAGAGTACGGAAGTATTACAGCATAACCAAAAAGGGCAGGGGCCTGCTCGCTGACAAAAAAGCGGAATGGAAAGCTTTTTCCTCCGCGGTCAATCAAGTGCTTAAGGGGGGGGTCACAGTTGAAGCAGCCTGCTAAAAGAAGAGCATCACCCGATCATACAAATCAGTCAATAATAGTTCGAGCCGTAGAGGAGTCTATAGAAGACCTTAGTGGCGCATCCCAAACGTCTGCCAACAGCCCCCTGGGGCCTAATGACGCAAAAATAAAGGCCTATACTCATACGGTTTGCGATCAGATTCGGTGTAAAAAAGTTCATGACGGGATTTCTACAGAAATTGAGGGCCATATTAATGACCAAAAAGAGGCCTATAAAGCCCAGGGCATGGAAGAGGAGATGGCAACGGTTAAAGCCATTGAGCAAATGGGAGATCCTGTCGCTGTGGGTACAGCCCTTGACCGAACCCATCAGCCAAAGCCAGAATGGTCGATGATCATTTTGACTTCTTTACTGCTATGCGCGGGAATCTTGTTAAGGTTTTTCACCTCTCCCCAGAGCATTGACGGTATAGAAAACTATAATCGGCAATTATTGTTTACAGGAGTAGGAATAGGCGTGATGGTGTTCTGTTATTATCTGGACTTTACCCTATTAGGAAAATATCCTCGCTTGATATTCTTCTTACTGGCCGGATTAGCACCCCTTATTCTTTTACTTTCATCACCTATGCATGGACAATATACGTACCTAACTTATTTGATTCTGCTATTTCCAACTGCCTTTGCCGGTATTGTATACAGTATGAGGAACAAAGGCTACTGGGGCATTGTACTTTGCGGATTTTACTTTTGTATACCGTTGACTATTGCTTTTATAGCGTCAAGCTGGACCGGTATCATACTCTTTTCGCTGTCCGGTCTCTTGATTCTTAGAACAGCCATTCTAAAAAATTGGTTTGCTGTCAAAAAATTATACGCTATATTGCTTATCTATCTTCCTGCAGTGGCCGGCTCATTAGTGATACTCGTCGCCAGCAGCGAAAGAATTTGGAGAAGGGTTGAGATGGCTCTTGATCCATCCCTTGATCCGTTGGGTGCAGGCTACATGGGAACTATTATCCGCAAGCTTATAGAAGGTGCACGCTTTACTGGTCAAGGCGCGCTTCCAAAGATGTCTGAAGGGCTTTCGGCATCGCAGATTTTACCGAGTATCAACAATGATTTTTTACTCACCTATAGTATTCATAGATACGGGTGGCTGGTTTTCATAATTGTAATAGCCCTTTTAGCCGGATTTATCCTTCGAGGTCTTTTGCTTTGTGCCAAACAGAAGAGTGTTCTTGCCAGTTTAGTCTCACTTGCTGTCATTCTTACCATCGGAATTCAGACCCTGTTCTATGTTGTGTTAAATTTAGGCTTTACTCTTTTATCCCCGTTCTCCTTGCC
>JAEYPI010000092.1 GCA_023410885.1 Bacillota bacterium | reverse complement strand
TGCCGGATTCTGGACTGTCAGCCAGGAGAGATATTGGAATATGCACCATCCCATGACGATGGGGATGATGATGAATAAGTGTTTAATCACCTAGATGTTAAGCCGTCCCTAAAGCCCGAGGAGGAATTGTGTCACAATAGCCATGCTATTGTAGATAGGGACGGCAAAGAAACTGATGACTTTGCTAAAAATATTATCAGGCAAAAGAACAACCAGGGCCAAAAACACAAGACCAATGTATTGTTCATACCGTGCAAAGCGATAGTAGCTTTCTTCCGGAATAAAAGAAGAAACTAAGCGAGAGCCGTCCAGAGGTGGTACGGGAATCATATTGAACACGGCAAGGCTGATATTGACGAGGACAAGGGTCTGGAAGAAATCTTGAGCATTGACGATAAAATTTGCAACATTTGCTGATTGGGCTACAATGACGCCAACATTAATAAGCTTAACGATAATACCCCATATGAACATGCTTAAAAAGCCAAGTATAATATTTGAAAGAGGCCCTGCAAGCGATACCAGAATCATTCCTAGCCTACGATTCTTAAAATACACCGAGTTAACCGGGACGGGCTTAGCCCAACCAAAGCCCACGGCATACATCATGATTACGCCTAATAGGTCTAAATGCTTAAAAGGATTTAAAGTCAAGCGCCCTGCATATTTAGCGGTTGGGTCCCCCATTTTATAGGCTACCCAGCCATGAGCAAACTCATGAACAGGAAGGGCAAGCAAAAGAATGGGGGTCATCATTAATATATTTTTCAATGAAAGTAAGTCCATAATAAACCTCGTTTTCTGCAATTTTATTGTATCCAGTTCATCAGCGGTTGGTAAAACACCAAAAGTCCCACAATAACCGATAGGACTGCGCTGACGAGAACAGCAGCGGCCGCGATGTCCTTTACCTTCCCGGCTGTTTCAGAGTATTCGCTGGTGACCATGTCTGTAAGTTTTTCCAGTGATGTATTGATCAATTCACTAACCAGGACAAAACCGATGGCTATCGTTAAGAGGACCCAGCGTATAGTGTCCAGGCTAAGAAGAATCCCCCCTAAAACGACTAAGACAGTGGCTCCCACATGTATGCGCATATTTTTTTCCGATAACACGGCTTGATAAATCCCATTTAAAGCATTTTTAAAGCTCTGTTTTAATGTTCTGTTTTTCAAAATGTCTCTCACATCCGCTTATTATCTTTCAAGCCCAATCTCAGCAAGAATCGCTTCCTGCTTACCAAACATAATACTTTCATCCTGCTCATTTTCGTGGTCAAAGCCCAAGAGATGGAGCATGCCATGCACAGCCAGAAAAGCAAACTCCCGCTCAGGGCTGTGACCATAGCTTTCGGCTTGTTCAATAGCCTTTTCAACCGAAATGATAATATCGCCCAAGGGGACACGATTGGTCTCCGGGTCGATATCTCCCGGCAGGATATCAGGTCTACCATCACGATATTCAATCATGGGAAAAGATAGTACATCCGTTGGCTTATCGATGCCTCTGCAGTCAGCATTGATCTCCTGTATGGCTGCGTTATCAGTCAAAGTGATAAACGCTTCGCAGGGCCAGGAAAACGCCTCTTTCTTCACACAGAGCTTAGCGGCCTTCTCAACGAGCTTCAGAGTCTCCTTGGGGATTTTCTGAACCTTCTGGCGATTGTATATTGTCAGCTTCATCCGGGTTCCTCCTACCATTATGATTTTGATCCTTTGATGCATTATAAACGCTATTATCAAGCTCCATCAGCGTGTTTTTCTTTTCAAGTTCAGGATATTCAGGACGTTCATGGAAAACACCGCTTAATACCTGCAGGAAGCTGTCAGCTATGATGCTTAAGTCCTTCAAGGTCAGATCACAGCGATCAAGCTGTCCGTCATCAAGCTTGTCCTTAATAATCTTGTGTACCAGCCCTTCCATTTTCCCCTGGGTTTTGTCGGGCATGGCCCGGACCGCCGCTTCCACCGAATCAGCCAGCATGACCACCGCCGCCTCGCGGGTGTCGGGTACTGGGCCTTCATAGCGGAAATTCGCCTCCTTAAGCTCCTCTACCTTTTCCGTCTTGGTTGCCTTATGATAGAAATAGGCTACCATCGTCGTCCCATGATGCTGAACAATAATGTCCCTTATAATCTTGGGCAGGCGATATTTCAGAGCCAGCTCCTCGCCATCCTTGGTATGGGAGGTAATGACCAGGGTACTTAAATTAGGGGTAAGCTTATCATGGGGATTATCGGCCATCTGGTTTTCCTTAAAGAAATGGGGGCGCTTGAGCTTGCCTACATCATGGAAATAGGCACCCACCCTTGCAAGAAGAGCATTTCCCCCGATTTCACGAGTGGCCATCTCAGCCAGATTTCCCACCATCAAGCTATGGTGATAGGTTCCGGGCGCCTCCATCAAAAGCCGCTTTAAAAGAGGGTGATTGGGATCAGCTAGTTCCAGCAGTTTTAAAGGTGTTACCACATTGAAGGTACTTTCCAAGAACGGCAGGAGGCCAATGGCGAGAATAATGGAGAATATACCATTTATAAAAGCCAGTCCGCCACTGTTGATGAGATCTTCAACACTCCGCTTATCGATGAGACCAATAAACACAATAATAAGAATGTTCAGACCCCCTAAAATAATACCTGCCAGTGAGATTTTTCTTCTCTGGGTGGCATTAACGGTAAAGAAGGCCGCACAGGATCCTCCTAACAGCGATAGGAGCATAAAATCATAATTTCCGCCTACCATGAGCGCAAAGCTGAAGGTAAGAAGTAGGTTGACGGTAATAGCGGGCTCAATGCCCAAGAAAATGGCCATTAAAACAGGCGCAATGAAAATAGGCATCAATAGGTAGGAAAAACCGGGAACAAACTCCCTTATGGTCCAGGCAAAAAGCGTGGTGATAAGCATGACAGCACACATGAGCATAATGGCATTGCGATCAAAGTAAAGCTTGGGATGAAAGCTTCTTAAGTAAACCATGGCAAGAATGAACAAAAGTAAATTAATGAGGAACACCGCAAGAAAGAGGAGATAATCAGGTTTGCCTTCACTATCTATGTAATTAAGCTCCTTCAAAACCTCAAATTTGTCTTCGGTGACCACATCGTCCTTGCTGATTATACGTTCATCCTTGTAGATGATAACAGGATTTTCGGTGAGATAGCGCTCTATAAAGCTATCCTTTTGAATCCGGGTTGCTTCTTCGTCAAGGCGGCTATTGGGCTTGAGAACCTTTTTGAATACATCCTCGACAATGGGCTCTAAATCCTCATTACCAAGTCTCTCGACAACACTTTCAATGGCCTTTTGACGTTCGCTTTCCATATCTTCGGTCATCAGTTTTTTTTCTGTTAAAGCAGGCAGCGTCGTCCGAATGACGAGACTTTTGAGCTTTTGGAGGTCTGCTTGTCCTTCCTCTGAAAAAACATGCTGTCTTTGGGACTCTTCCAATTTAAACAGGACACTATACAACCCACTTGGGTCAGCTGCTTTGATGTGATCATCCAGAGTTAATTCATCCTCTGCCTTATTAACCTCCGAAATTAGATTCTCAAAGCCGTCAAAATACTCATAGGTCCCGTTCAGCATATCACTGTTTGCACTGTCAATGGCTATAACAACGCGCGTCAGCTCAGAGGCTTTTATCTCCGCATTCTGTCTGGTCTTTACGGTATTCTCAATATCACGGGGTGCTTGAATATCATATTGAGAAATCTCGCCCACTTTAAGCTTGTACTTTTTGGGAGCCGCCTCATAGGAGATTACGGTAGAAATGATCAGCCAAGTGAGAATCAAGGTCATGATCCGTTGAAAGGATGTACTTTTTATAACCTTGTAGAACTTGACATCCGCATGCTTATGGTGCTTTTTAACCATATCAACCCCTGCCCTTCGCATCATTCTCATAAGCTCTCACTATGCGCTGAACCAGTTCATGACGTACCACATCCCGATGGGTAAGATAGACAAAGGAAATGCCCTCTAAATCACTGAGCACGCGTCTGGCCTCATTAAGGCCGGACTTACCGCCCGGTAAGTCTATCTGTGTGATATCTCCGGTGATGACAACACGTGACCCTGCGCCCATACGAGTTAGAAACATTTTCATCTGCTCGGGCGTTGTGTTCTGGGCCTCATCCAAAATAATAAAAGCGTCGTCCAATGTTCTTCCCCGCATATAGGCCAGGGGGGCAACTTCAATGATACCCTTTTCCAGATTGCTCTGATAGGTTTCCGGACCCATGATGGTATACAAAGCGTCGTAGAGAGGGCGCAAATAAGGATCTACCTTGTTTTGAAGATCACCGGGCAAGAACCCGAGACGTTCCCCGGCTTCTACAGCAGGACGGGTAAGGATGATCCTGCTCACCAGTTTTTCACGAAAGGTCTTGACCGCCAAGGCTACCGCTAAAAAAGTCTTTCCCGTTCCGGCGGGCCCAATACCAAAAACTATCGGGCTTTTACGCATGGCCTCAACATATTTTTTTTGGCCAAAGGTCTTGGACTTTACAGGCTTCCCCCGATATGTCACACAAACCTGATCCAATGGAAGCTCATCGCTTTTAACCTGTTCCTCTTCGGTGAGCTCCAAGAGATAGCGTACGTTTTGCTCAGTGATCAAATCTCCGCTCTCTGCAATCTGCATTAATTTTTTCAAGATGTCAGCCGCTTTATCCGAACGGCTTTCAAAGCCTGAAATGTGCAATTCATTGTTTCGAGCTGTAATTTTCACATCCAGTCTATCCTCTATAAGTCGGATGTTAATATCATTAGTTCCGAAAACATTTGCCGTCAAATAGGGGTCGGGTAACTCAATCAACCTCTCAACAACTGTATCCAATCAATCTACCTTCCTTGTGTATTATTCGTTGTTCCATAATATTCAGACCGCTTTAATTTCCTTGTGTAAATGGCTGAAGGCCTGCTATGTCCTCCTCACACTCCAGAACCACCTGAATATACATTTGGTTATTCTCACCCTTAACCTGATTGACTTTTTCGTCAACCACCTTGGAATCAGAGGGCAAACGGTGGGCCAAATTATTACGCGCCGTTTCTGCCGCAATACTGATGGCCTCTTCCTCGGTGAGGGTTACTTGTCTTTCCATTATTTCAAAGCTTTTTTCAACCGTCAATCCTATAGGTAATTTAAGACCAAATGGTCCTGCCAGCGTTTTATCATAGGTAGAGGTCTCATAAATTTCAAAGGGATGATCTCCCCCGGGAAGTCTAAGCTTTCCATCTAAAAACTTTAAATAAACAATTTCATGGGTCCTATCGGTCCGTATTCTTTGGTTGTATTCCATAGAGACGGGCAATGAGCTTTCATACCATGTTCTTGCGATGACTCGGCCCAAGGCGTGAACATCACGGGTGCCTAATTCGGGATACTTACTCTCAAGCTTGCCTGAAACCAATATTTGTCCCTTTTTTACAGTCTCTCCCTCTTTGACCAGGGCTTTACCTGCCAGAACCGCCATGTCGATAATCAAGCCGTCCCGTTCGGCAACAACATGAAAAAACTCGTCATTGCTCATTAGTTCAGGAACGGCAACTCGCTCCTCTATAGTGACAAAGAGCTTTACACCTTTAATTTCAACACCTACCCAGGCAATCCCGTCCACCTTCAAAATAATCCGGGAAGCAAGACTTTTGGGATCAAGGCCCATTTTAAAGCTCCCTCTCCCTATTTTCTCCATATTTAAGACATTCATAACCTGCGGCATCATTTCCGGCTTACATCCAGTAATTTCAATATCCCAAAGGATGGAGGTGGAAAGTGCCAAAAGGGAGATAAAAATAAGGAACCCCAGCTTAAAGCCCTTTCTTTTTTTAAATCGGCTCAGAAAAAAAGGTAATCCGCAGCGTTTTTGGATACGCACCCTGCAGCCTGATTTTTTAGCTGCCGGTCTCATGAGCTTAAATCCCCGAAGACTAGCCTTAAGGATAGCCGCTTCATTATCCTTCCTCACAATATCCCACAACAGAATTTGACGCTTGGAGCAGATATTAATGAAGCGCTCAACACTTAGGCCAGATACCACAATAATAACATATCCCCTGATATAATTCCACAAATGTACCAGAAACATAGGCCCTCTCACTCTCTTCTACGCATCATAATCGATATTGGAGATCTTCCCTCCGATAATCATTTCTTCACTGGTAATCTCCCTGATATTAAGGGCACTCCCCGTGATTTTAATGACACCGTTATTGGTATTTATTCGAATCACCCCATCCTGGAAATCCATAATACCCTTAAAATTCTCAATAAGCACCTCGCCTCGGCCAATGGCTGTCACCCGTGGCCGATTGCCAATCACATCTCCAGGTATTTCAAAGATACGGGAAAGCTTTTCGCTGAGGCTTTGGCCAGGTTCAGCCAACCGCTTCTTCTCCCCCTTAATTCTATGAATTCCTTTTTTCATGGCTTTTCACCTCGAACAATCTTTTCAAGCTCAAATACGTCTCCGAACTCATAGCCGGCTTCTCTCGCGTATTGGATAATGGCGTCCAGAGCTTCCGCATTATCCCTGGACACCGCGTGAAGCAAAAGAATCTCGCCATTATGGAGATTTTTCTTCACCATTTCAAAAGCATACTCCCAGCCTCTCTGCCGATCGACTGCCCAATCATCATAGGCAAAGCTCCAGAACACATTGATGTAGCCCAACCTTGAAGTAATTTCTAAAGACTTCTCACTGTATTCACCCTTGGGGGGCCTTAAAAACACCATGCTCCGTCCGAACTTCTCGTAGAATTGTCTATCAAGGCCTACAGTCTCTGCCTCAAGCTCAGCAGCATCCAGAAGGGGCAAGCTCTTATGGTGGATGGTGTGATTGCCCACTGCATGCCCCTCATCAAGCATCCGCTTAACAAGTGCCTCCTCCTTCTGCAAGTAAGGTCCCGTAATAAAAAACAGCGCATTGACCTTATTCTCATAAAGCACATCGAGAATCTTCCCGGTATACCCGTTTTCATAGCCCTCATCAAAGGTCAGGTAGATTTTATTTTGAGTAGTATCGGCCAGATAAAGGGAGTTGTATTTGGCTATCAACTCAGGAGCACCTGGATCTGCCCTTGGCCACTCACCGTTTTTCCCCCTGGCAATGCCCCAGCTTCTCAAGCCTGTATATTTGTCACTAAGTCCCGATGCAAAATACTGCGGCTCAATATTCACCTCTTCATTCCCTTCTGTTAGCGAGCCGGTCAGCTCCAGTGCATAAGTCCATGTAGATAGATTGGGGATTTCAGGAAGCACATATAGACTGACCGTCAACACAGCCAATACGATAGTAATCAGTAAACTCGAATAGCGCTTTAAATACTTCATAGGGACATTGAACCTCCCGCCTTTAGAGGTGCTTTTTTTATAAAGAGCACCTCAAGCTTTGACCTGCTAGTAGGGATAAAAAAGAGCCATTGTTTACAATGACTCTTTCTCCTACCATTATTATATTACGGGCGGACAACCCAAAATGACTATTCCACAGGTGTAAGCTTATCAATTCTCAAAGTGTCACTCCGCACGCCCGGGATAACCACGTTCTGTTCTTTTGTGATTTCTACATTAAACTCGTAGTATTCAAATCTTGAAAGCACCCCACCTAGAAGCTTTAATGACCTTTCCATTAAATCGGGGTCACCAATGGCCTTGATGGTATAAGGCGGGCCTAACTGCCTTCCATTAATCATGATATAATCCCCGGCAGTTCGAATTTCACTGGTTGCAACAATTCTTTCATCATTGACGCTAATGGCCTGGACATCGGTAGCCTTCAACTCATTAAGCAGTTCTTCAATATTGGTATCGTCAATTGAGCGGTCACCCAATTGCTCAACAAGCAAGACCAGTCCTTTTCCCTTTACGGTTTCCAAGCCAGCCATAATGCGGGCATTCAAAATCTGCTGTTCCAGTTCCGCTACATAATCCTTATCGCCTTTTGTTTTATTTTTAATGCCGTCCAGTTCATTTTGAAGCTCCTGCAAACGGACTTTAAGCTTATCATTGTTGCTTTTTTCAAGAAGCAATTCATCGATGATCTGATTGATATTTTTCTTCTCGTACTGAGCCAAAACCAGATTTTGCTTGACACTCGTAAACTGCCAAGCTATGGTGACGCCTAAGAGGAGGCAAACCATTGTAAGGGATATGATTTTAAATGTTTTCAATTTTTGACTACCTCCAAGCCTTTAAAAACATCATCAATAGAATGACGCCGATTTAAATGGAATCGGTCCACCGTTAATTGCTGCTGCTTTACGACATCTATACGGATACCGCAAAGACGCATAAAAGCAACCTGCGGCAAAGTCTCAATTGCTTCAAAAAGTACATCTGGATCCCCGATGGCCTTGATCACAAAAGGGGGCGGATACCGGTTATCGTTAACGATGATGGTAGGGCCCGCACACACTGGTTTGGTATTTACGACGACCCGTTCATCATTAATGGAAATGGCCTGAGCACCATTGGCTTTAAGTTCGTCCAGAATATCGTTAACATCATAGTCATGGATAATATATTCCTTAATATCCAATTCCCCTATGGTCTTGGCATCTTCCATGGTGATGACAATACCCCTGCCCGTGACAGCCACCAAGCCCGCTCTTAAATATTCATAATCCCTGACTTTAAGAAGATCGATGGCCTCCTGATTGTTTAAATTGTTACCGATATTCTTGAGCATCAGCTCATATTCAGCTTCAATAGTGGCCAACTGCTCCATAAGCATTTGGTTTTCAGTCTTTTCAGCCTGAAGCTCCGATGTCAGCTCTTTGATCGAATAATCGTCCTGGGACTCATTTTGAACGATTCCTCGAAACTGAAGCGTGACAAGAATACCAAGTAGCATAAATATTAAAAACATCATGCCGCGATGGCCTTTGTTCATTGTACCCTGCCTCTCTAATATTCCATTACATAAACTCCATAATCCTTACTGTTTTGGACACCCCCGTGTCCACATAGTGATCATCCACCTGCACAACGGGTCGAGAGAAATCCATTTTATTCATAAAGACTATGTTCCCCGTCTCTCCTGTATTAAGCTTAACCCGGGCCCCAAGATAATAGTTCGTGACATTTTCTAAAAATACATTTAAAACCACGGGGTCCAAAACGCCAAAACTGCCATGCTGCATGAGCTCAAATACCTTTAAGGGTGTGTCCTTCTTTTTATAGGTGCGGTTTGCAGTCATGGCATCAAAAATATCGGCCACGGTAATAATTTTTGAATAGAGGTTCAATTTATCCCCGGTAAGACCCATGGGATAACCGCTGCCATCCTCTTTTTCGTGATGGGTCAGAATGGCGATGGACACCTCCGGAGGAATTTCACTTATGCCTGAAAGAAGGCTATAGCCATACTCGGAATGATGTTTCATCTCAGCGAATTCGCTATCCGTGAGCCTCCCAGGTTTGTTTAAGATTTCAGGTGATATCTGCGATTTACCAATGTCATGAAGGAGCCCTGCCTGAGCTAAATTTCTGATATTCTCATCATCAAGCCTCAACCATCTCCCAATAAGCATACAAAGCATGGAGACGTTTAAGCTGTGATAATAGGTATATTCATCAAGGCTTCGTACCTGCATAATGGATGAAATGATATTCTGATTGTCATTTGATTTATGGGAGAGCGTGTTGACAATCTCATTGGCCGCATCCATATTCAGTCTTTTCCCTGAGGAAATATCCTGAAATAATTGTTTTGTACTACTGACATCCCGTTCATAATCCATCATAAACCGTTGAGCGGCACTGAGCTTAAAAGCGTTATCCTTTTTATGGGGTTCTTCTTTGGAAACCCACATACTCTTAATGCCGATATTCTTTAAGCGCTGGATGGAATGCTCATCGAGAGCAACATCCTTCCAGAGCATGACACTGCCGTATTTATTGAAGACAACCTCAGCTGTACGCATCCCCGGCTCAACTAAATCAATAGATAAATATTCCCTATTATCCTCCATGGTATTTCAGCCTCCGGATAGTTTTTTCTCTTTACGTTAGTTGTTTTATCATGTCCACAGGCTTAAGCGCGTTAACGACTGCACATCTCTTTAAATTCTTCTTCATCTATTATTGTAACCCCAAGTTGTACCGCCTTGTCAAGTTTACTTCCCGCGTCGCTTCCCGCAAGCACATAGGCTGTTTTCTTTGAGACACTCCCCGAGACCTTGCCGCCCCGTTCTTCAATAAGGGCCGCTGCTTCGTTTCTCGAGTAGCTGGGCAATGTGCCGGTTAAAACAAAGGTAAGTCCGGCAAATACTCCATCCTTTTTCCTTTGAGATTTGGAGACCATATTAATCCCCATCTCCTTCAGAAGGGATAAAGTATGGCGTGTTTGCTCCTGAGCCAAAAAGCTTTCCAGGCTCTCAGCCATTTTCTCACCGAATTCCTCAACACGTTGAATTTCGTCACGGCTGGCTGAAAGAAGGGCTTCCATTGATTTAAAATGTTCAGCTGCCAGTTGGGCAGCACGAATTCCGATATGCCGCACACCGAGGCCATAAAGAAGCCGGTTCAAATCACTTTCTTTCGAGCGTTCAATGGAGGATAGCAAATTATCCACCGACTTAGTCCCCATACGTTCAAGGCCAATCAATTCATCCCGTCTTTCAAATAATCTGTAGAGATCGGGAATGCCTTTGATAAATTCTTTCTCAAGGAGCATTTCAATAAGCGCAGGCCCAAGACCCTCAATGTTCATTGCATCCCGGGAGGCAAAATGTACAAGGCTCCTAAAAAGCCGGGCCGGGCATTCTATACCGGTACATCGTACAACGGCCTCCTGTTCCTCGCGCAGAGCGGGCGCTCCGCATACAGGGCAGTGGGCGGGCATTTCATAGATCACTGTGTTTTCAGGCCGCGCAGAAAAATCAACCTCTATAACCTCCGGGATAATCTCGCCGGCTTTTCTCACCCAGACCATATCCCCAACCCGTATGTCTCGTTCCTTAATAAAATCCTCATTATGAAGAGTGGCCCGGGAAACCGTGGTTCCTGCGAGACGAACCGGCTCTAAGACGGCATTGGGCGTTAACGCCCCCGTCCTGCCAACTTGAATAATAATCTCTTTCAACCTTGTTTTTTTGACTTCAGGCGGATACTTATAGGCCACCGCCCAACGGGGCGCTTTGCTGGTGGAGCCCATAAATGTCCTCTGCGCCAGATTATTGAGCTTTACCACCGCGCCATCGGTCTCAAAGGGCAGATTTCCTCGAAGCTCGCCCAATGCATTTATTTCATCCACTACCTCTTCTATGGTGTGGCATGTTTTATAATCAGGGCTGATTTTAAAGCCCAGGGATTTCAAAAATTCCAGAGTCTCAGAATGGGATGCAAACTGCATCCCCTCAATACTTTGGATATTGAAAACAAAGATATCCAGCTTTCTGGATGCGGTTATGGATGGTTCCAACTGTCTTAAAGAGCCTGCCGCAGCATTTCTGGGATTGGCGAAAAGCTTTTGACCAAGGGCCTCCTGCCTTTCGTTCAGCTCAAGAAAATCCTTTTTCGACATGAATACCTCACCCCGGACTTCCAGGTATGGCAGGTCCAGACCGGCAGGCAGATTGAGCTTTAAGGGAATGGAGCGGATGGTCCTGAGGTTTCCCGTCACATCTTCACCGATTAATCCGTCACCCCGGGTGGAGCCCCTCGTAAAGAGGCCATTTTCATATTCAAGGGAAACCGAAAGACCATCAATTTTCTTTTCGACGATATAGATGACAGCCTCACTCTTTAGATTGTCCTTCACACGGCGGTCAAAATCAAAAAGCTCCTCTATGGAAAAGACATCCGTTAAGCTCTCCATTTTAACCTGATGAACCACTTTGGTAAAAGCATCCTCGGCTTGGCCCCCAACTCTTTGAGTGGGAGAATCCGGGGTTATGAGGTGAGGATTTTTTCCCTCAAGGTCTAAAAGCTCATGGTAGAGCTTGTCATATTCGTAGTCTGTGATTTCAGGTTGATCCTCTACATAGTACTTGTGGCTATGGGTGTTTAAAAGCTCCCGCAGCTCGGTAATTCTCTTCTCCGCACTCATCCTTGGTCACTCTCCGACACTTTTAAATACGTACATATCCCCATCATACTCGAAGGCACTAATTTCTTGCAGCGTTAGGGCAATACCATCAGCAATGCCTTGGGCGGTTTGGTCCTTAAATTCTTGAGAAGCCAGTCGAGCATGATCCTCTTTATTGGTGATATAGGCCGTTTCTATTAATATAGCCGGCATTTCTGTGTTTCGCAGCACTGAATAATTATTCTGCTTAACACCATTAAACTTGATACCGTTAGCTTTGGTGATCTCATCGCCTATAATCTGCGCAAACCTTTCGTCGGTAAACTCGCTATACATTTCCTCTTTTTCGAGATAATAGACTTCCATACCATTAACGCTTGCTGCCCCTTTATATTTTAAATCATAGGCGTTGACATGGATACTGACAAAGAGAGAGGCACTATTATCATTGGCTATATTGGCACGGGTTATGAGGTCTTCACGATTGGACTCACTGAAGCGATAGTCTCCATCCCGGGTTAGGATTGCGTCTATGCCTTGTTCGTTAAGAAGCTCGACCACCTTTTCAGCCATATACAGCGTGATATCCTTTTCATAAAAACCTTCAACATAGGGCGAGACGGTACCGCCGTCTCCACCGCCATGACCAGCATCGATGACCACTAAAACAGGTAACATGCTTTTTCCGGCCGGCACCTCAACTGGCGGCAGCGTGGGTGTGGGTGTGGGTGTAGGTA
>JAEYPI010000063.1 GCA_023410885.1 Bacillota bacterium | reverse complement strand
CCCATATGCGGTGTTTTCATCCAAAGCATCATCCAACACCATTATATCGATATCCATGAAATCACCGGATTTATGAATATACTTAACCTTGCCGTTTATGAGCGTTCCTGATGGGAGATCACTGAATGAAATAACGGACGCCTCAATTTCTGCTGTTTCTGTATTCTTAATATTGAAGAGAACAGCTCCATTGGCTACATAGCTTTCACCCACCATGCGTTCGTCCTTATTAACCCGATAGCTTCCTGTAGCGCCTGTATCAATACTTATTAAAGAAACGGTGTCATAATCAGTTCCTTTAGCTGTTACTTCATAGGTGGCCAGCTTACCCCTTAAACCAGACATGGAATTCTTCACAAGATAAGTATCTTTACCCCCGTTTGAGTGAAGCAGTGTAACATAATAATAGGGGGTACCAAAATCGGTCGACTTCACGGAATTTTTCGTATAGGCATTTAGGACAAACGCATATCTCTCTGTACCCGTTACACTGTCTGCTATAACATCAACAACAGTTCCATCGGATCCCAGTATAATCTTTGCTGTCTCCCCCACCTGGTTTACGCCAGAGGCATTTAGCTTTGCCTTTGGAAAGCTTTCATCCAGGGTATAGGCTTTGCCGTCAATCTCTATTGAGATCGGAGAGACCTTGTTGGGCAGAATAGCAGTAATCTTTCCTGCAACTGTATTGGCATAAACTAAGACATAAGCGTTCTTTCCCCAAATGTCGGTCATCTCATACACAACATCGTTAACCTCTATCTGGGAAGCACTAATATATTTTCCTTCCTTTTCTATGAGGACATCATTGTATTTAATTTCAAGAGGAACCCCGGCCTTGGAGGCTGTAATCACCTCGGGCTGAGATTGCTTGGGGTCGAATAAGGCTCCATAAACCGCTTCGTTACCATCATAGGCGATAATAATCGAGGAACTGGCCTGAATAGACCCACTCACTTTGTCGTAATCCGTATTGTTACCCTGATAATAAAAGGGAACACCGGCAGGAACCGATATTATTTCACCCTCATGAGTGGTGATTTTGCCATCGCTAATGGAGCGAACAGACAACTCATCAAATTCGTAATTTGAAAGTGCAGCATATTGAATTTCTTTATTGCTTATGCGCAGCAAATAATGCTTTCCGGCCTCAGGAACAGATAATCCCTCTTTCAGATAAAAGATGCCCTTATCGGTTAAAAGCCTTCTTTCATCATTGTTGGGTTTCAAATTACTGTTTTCCAGAATAACGACTGATTGATAGTTCGAAAGAGATTCAACAAAGTTGCTGCTTGTGCCAAAAACCTTTGTAAGGAAAAGTCTGTCCAGCATGATAGCTATTTGCCCCCTGGTGACTGATCCGGATGAGGAATAGGCTATCCCGTCAAGAATTCCCAGGTTACTGATTTGTGTTAAATAGTTTTGCGGATAGCTGCCGGACAGATTGGTATTATCATATTTCAAAAGCTTTCCGAACACAGTGGCTGCCAATGCAAAGCTTACCTTATCGCTGGGATGAAACTTACCGTCGGGTAATTCAGTCATATAGCCCAATTTTACGGCAACCTGAATGGAGGCATTGGACCATCTGCTGCTTGGAACATCAGAAAAAAGGCTGCTGTTTTTATAAAACTCCAGCTTGTCCTGCTGCCCATTAACCTGCACAAGAACAGTTGCAAGCTCCTCCCGTGTTATGGCTCGATCAAGATCCATTTTATCGGGGGCAGTTTTTGAAAAAATCCCCAAATCCATAAGCCTTTGCATGCTATCTACTTCGTCGTTGCTTAGGATCTCTGCATTAAGCTGAACTGTTGGCATAATAAAGCCTGACAACAATAAACTGAGTGAAAGAACAAAAACGAGAATTCTCTTCATAACAGGTTCCTCCTAAGGATGAAATGTATAGGTCAATTTCACTTTTCTACTCATGCCTGAGCGCCGAAATCGGGTTTAGGCTTGCCGCTTTATTGGCAGGGAACAATCCGAAAATAACGCCTATTAAGAGTGAAATTCCAAAGGAAATCAGCATCCAGACCGGCGAATATACGGCAGTCACAATATTCAGCTTTCCAATAACCCAAATGGCAGACGATCCTAACAGGAGGCCTGCCAATCCTCCTATGCCGGTTACAATAAGCGCCTCTATAAGAAACTGAACAAGGATATTTATTTTCCTGGCACCAATTGCTTTTCTAATACCGATCTCCCGCGTTCTCTCGGTTACCGATACCAGCATAATATTCATAATACCGATTCCGCCTACAATCAGAGAAATAGCGGCAATACCGCCTAAGACAGACATCATGATACCTGTGATAGAGTCAAGGGTTTCCAGCATCTGCTCCGAATTGGACACTCTGAACATATCCTCGCTTCCGTAGGCTTCGGTTAAATAGGACTCTATTTTCTCTATGGCCTCATCCACTTTTTCCGGCGATGATGCTAGGAATGTATAACTTCTGATATTGGCATTTCTAAGAAGTCGCTGTGCTGTTGCAATTGGAATAATAATCTGATCATCCTTTGTCCCCTGACTTCCGCCATCCTGTTCCTGAAGCAAGCCCACCACCGTAAATAGACGCCCCTGTATTTTTATGGTCTTGCCAATGGGGTCTTGCTGGCCAAAAAGCTCCTCTGCTACATAAGTCCCTATAATAGCCACGGTTTGTCTAAAATCACTATCCAATTCAACAAGATATCGGCCTTCTTGGACATTTTGTTTTTTGATGAGGACATAATCTTCAGTGACTCCATTGACCGTTGTGTCCACTGTATTGCGCTCACCCTTTGCTGTCACCTGTGATGAAACAGTAGGAGACATGGCCGTTATGCTCTCACTATTATCATCAGCAAAGGCCCGAAAATCTTCCCAGGTGATATCCCGGTTGGTATTAAAGCCTGTTATATTCACCTGTATAAGCTCGGTTCCGAGAGAGGATATACTTTCTGTTATTTGTCGTGTACTGCCTTGGGCAAAGGCTACAGCCGTAATGACCGAAGCCACACCAATTATCACACCCAACATGGTCAGAAAGGAGCGAACTTTATTGTTTTTAATGCTTTTTATGGCCATTTTATAAGCTTGCCAGATACCCATCAGCCCACCTCCCGATCTTCTACAATCTGTCCATCCAGGATGCGTAAAATTCTTTGGGCCTGGCAGGCAATATGCTCGTCATGGGTTATCAGCACAATGGTATTCCCTGCCTTATGGAGACTCTTAAAAAGTTCCATAATCTCCTGACCGGAGTGGGAGTCCAAATTACCGGTAGGCTCGTCAGCCAGGATCATCGGGGGCTTGGTGACCAAAGCTCTGGCAATGGCCACCCTTTGCTGCTGTCCTCCCGAGAGCTCCG
>JAEYPI010000058.1 GCA_023410885.1 Bacillota bacterium | reverse complement strand
CTATTACACCTACCTCTATACCATGCTCTATGCCATGGAAAGCTGCGCCGATTACGGAATACCCTTTGTGGTACTGGATAGGCCCAATCCACTTAGTGGAGAAAGTGTAGAAGGCAACCTATTAAAGAAAGATTATTTGTCCTTTGTGGGCGGTTATCCACTATGTATGCGGTATGGGCTTACAATTGGAGAATTTGCGACAATGGCTAACCAGACACTTCCCCATAGAGCTGATCTCTTTGTGATACCCTGTGAAGGCTGGAAGCGCAATATGCTCTGGCCTGATACAAAGCTAACATGGATTATGCCCTCTCCGAACCTCCCGCGCTTTGAATCGGCTCTTTTATACAGCGGCACCTGCCTTTTTGAAGGTACAAATCTTTCTGAAGGGCGCGGCACTGCATTACCCTTTGAAATCATCGGTGCCCCCTATATTATGGACCCCTCCAAGCTCGCAGCCGATATGAATAATAAGAGATTAGCTGGCGTACATTTCCGCCCCGTTTATTTTACGCCCAGCACCTCAAAGCATAGGGGAATGATGTGTGGTGGAGTGCAAATCCATATAATGAATATACGTGAAATTCAGCCTGTAAGTGTATCTCTTACGCTTATGTATGAGATTCAGGCGCGCTGGAGTGAACACTTTGAATGGTGTACCCCACTTCCGCCAGCTACACGACCCCATATAGAATTACTCGGTGGTGATGGTCTAATAATGGCGCACACCCCTTTAAATGAACTTTTAGGAGCTTATAAGCAGGATGAGGAAGCTTTTGCAGTAGAAAAACAAGCTTATCATCTCTATGAATAAGGAGGCCTCATCGTGACAATCCGTGAAAAACTAGGACAGATGCTGATGTTCGGATTTCCAGGTAAAACTCTGGATGAAATATCTCTTCGTCTTATTCGTGAATATAAATGCGGGAATATCATTTTATTTTCTCACAATATTGAAAGCGCCAGCCAGTTACGCAGCCTGTGTGAGGTAATCCAGAAGGAAGTGCTTACTCATACTGGGCACCCTGCATTCATTGCTGTGGACCAAGAGGGTGGTGTTGTTTCCCGTATGCCGGAGGATGCGACCAATTTCCCTTCCCCTATGGCTATTTCATCGACCGGTATAGTAAAGAATGCTTATTTAGCAGGGTTCTGTACCGCTAACGAATTGTGTGACATGGGAATTAATTTTAACATGGCCCCATGTATGGACCTTAATACCAATCCCGCTAATCCAGTAATAGGCGTACGTTCCTATGGTGACAGCCATGAACGGGCAACTCCCTATGCCCTTGCAATGATACAAGGTCTCATAGATGGTGGTGTCATTTCCTGCGCCAAACACTTTCCCGGTCATGGTGATACGGCAATGGACAGCCATCTTGGATTGCCCTGTGTTAATAAAACAGAGGAAGAGCTCTTTTCAAATGAATTGTTGCCTTTTATCGATGCCATCCGCCAAGGCGTTCCCTGCGTGATGACCTCCCATATTCTTTTCCCAAAAATAGAAAAAAGAAAAGTGCCTTCCACCATGTCATCTATTATTTTAAAGGACCTCCTTCGCAAAAAACTCGGGTTTACGGGTATCATCATATCTGATTGCCTTGAAATGGATGCAATAAGTAAGTATTATGGAACCACGGAAGGATTTGTTGAATCACTATGTGCGGGAGTAAATATCGGGTGTATCTCGCATTCGCCCTCTATTGCTATAGAAGCTTTGGAAAAGGCTGAACAAGCGGTAGAAAACGGTATTCTTAAAATGGAGGACCTGGACGCAAGTATAAAGATTATTCTTGGCCAGAAGCAAAAATATGCCTCATTGAAGCCAAGGACATATCTGGCAGGAAGCCCTCTTCATCGTGAGGCGGCCCTTTCAATGAGCAAAAAAAGTATAGTACGTATAGGACGTACCGACACTTTACCCTTGCCTGATAAAAACACATTTTTTACGGGATGTTATGCATACCGGGCAACCTTTGCCTCCAGTAGCCTCAACCATAGTATAAGCTTTCCCGAATATATGGCCTCTGTATTTGGCGGACATTTTTCCGTTACACCTGTAAATCCGGTGGAAAATGATATTTTAGAGATACTTAATAAAACCCATCCGGGTCAAACTGTTGTGCTCTGCACCTATAACGGTCATATCAATCAAGCGCAGATAAAACTTGTTAACGATCTTTGCGAAAACCAGCGCTGCGTTATCGCAGAGGCCATGCGAAATCCCTACGATCTTGCAATGATTGATGACCGCGCATACAAGCTGGCGGCTTTTGAGTATACTCCGCTTTCTTTAAAATCCGTGGAGCGTGTTTTAAAAGGAGCACCATGTGAGGGAAAGCTCAATATCACTATGAAATGAGGAAAAGTGATGAATAGATATGTTATAGGAATTGATGGCGGAGGCACAAAGACTGAGCTTGCTGCGGTCGGTGTGGACGGGCAATTGTGGTTCCGGCTTCAGGGCGGCCCAATAAATATCAATGGTACATCCACACAAAAAGTCTTTGATACTATAACAACGCTTATATCAAGTGTACGCGATAAAGCCGGTAATGCCTCTTTGTCTGCTGTTTGTATCGGGGCCGCGGGTATGAGTAATCCGAAAGCAGAGGAAACATTACGTGCTGCACTGAAATACTCTGAATGCAGTATACCCGCCCTGATTGTGGGAGATCAACAAGCGGCACTTAGCGGTGCGCTGGGCAGGCCAGTGGGTATGCTGCTGATAGCGGGAACCGGATCGATATGCTGTGGTCGTAACGAAGGTGGCATTGAGGCACGTTCTGGCGGCCGGGGGCACCTTATTGACGACGAAGGCAGCGGATATGCCATAGGCCGGGATATCCTCCGCTCAGTAGTACGTGCACAGGATGGCAGGCTCCCGCCCACTGTTCTTACAGAGCTGGTCTTTAAAAAGCTTGGCATTTCTACCATAGAGGAGCTTATCTCAGAAATATATCGTCCCAATCAGGGAAAGGATTTTATTGCCGATTTTTCTTCCCTGTTGCCCAAAGCACTGGAATTAAAAGATGATGCAGCCGTGAAAATTTGCTCAAAAGTAAGTAGCGAACTGTGCGCATTAGTGATGCCTGTGGCTGAAAAGCTGGGTTTACAAAAAGGGACTTTGGCGCTTTCAGGCAGTGTTTTGATAAAGGATAAGGCAGTACGCGAGCTTTTTAAGGAAAAACTAGCACAAAACCTGCCCGATCTTGAAACGGTTTTCCCACTTGCAGACGCTGCAGTAGGCGCTGCCCTTCTTGCACTCAATTTACTAAAGGAGGGTGATAAAGTTGAGAATTGAAAATCTTGATAGTAATATGGCCATTAATACAGGAGGGAAAGACAACGGAATCCTGTGGCATACACCTGATCAAGAACCCTTCTCTCTGAACGAATTTGCATTTTATGATCAGAATACGCATTATTGCCGGCTTCCTATGTCTATTAAACCTTTGCTTGAACAAGAGCGACCTCAGCTTCTTGAGTTGATGTGTCACACAGCCGGCGGTGCCTTTACAGTCCAGGCTTCCCCCATACGTAAGGAAAAACCCTGAAAGCAATTAGCTTTCAGGGTTTTTCCTTTGGCGCGCCCAGCAGAGATCGAATCCACAACCTTCTGGTCCGTAGCCAGACGCTCTATCCAGTTGAGCTATGGGCGCACGGTGCACCTTAACAAAGGCGCATTACATATGATAATACAAACAGCGTAAAAAAGCAATACCTAATTTAATACAAATCGTTCCAATAGCGCTTTTTCATCTTTTTTCTTTTTGAGATTCTTCCCAACCTCCGGAATTTCAAGCCCTTTCCTTAGTTTAAAACATATCCCGTTTATAGAGGAAGAACGAGACAACCAGCGAAAGAACTACCGAACCTAAAAGCACATACAGCCACATAAAGGGGTTTGCCTGGAACGGTATGGGAAAGTTTTGACCATAGTAGCTGAAAACCATGGTTGGAATAGCCATAACGATGGTCATGGCAGCTAAGAATTTCATGACGACGTTAAGGTTATTGGAAATAACAGAGGCAAAGGTATCTGTAGAGGTACTCAAGATTGAGCTATAGATGGTAGCCATCTCGATAGCCTGTTTATTCTCGATAATGGTATCCTCAAGAATATCCTGATCCTCTTCATAAAGCTTGATAACCTTACCCCTTAAAAGTCTTTCCAAGACCGTCTCGTTTGATTTAAGAGAGGTAGTAAAATAGACTAAGCTCTTGCCTAGCTCCAATAATTTATAGAGATCCCTATTTCTCATCGACTTATGAAGAGATTTTTCCAAAAACTCTGTTTTCCTGTCAATATGCTTCAAGTACTTGAGAAAGTCCTTAGCGACATGGTGAAGAATTTGCAGAATAAACCGTGTTTTTTTGTAGGTGTATAAATCCCTTATCAGACCATTTCTAAAGCGCTCCAGTACCGAAGCCTGCTTGCTGCTGATGGTGATGATGTAATCATCCCGAACAAGCAGTAAACCCATTGGCACCGTCTCAAACTTGATGGACTGTTCATCCTCGTAAACATAAGGTATATCCACAATGATCAGCGTTTGACCTTCATCAATATCAATACGCGGTTTTTCTTCATCATCCAATGAATCCCGTAAAAAGTTCTGTTCAAGTCCTATATTTTTAATGACTAGCTCCAGCTCTTCTTCGGTTGGAGCCACCAGATTTATCCAGCAACCTTTTTCTATAAAATCAAGTGACAGGAGTTCGTTTCCGCCTTCCTGTGTCTTATAGATTTCCAGCATGGAAATCACCTACTTTCTTATATAATCACCTCTCACAGAATATGCCCCGAAAAGGGCCGTTGTCGACAGACTTAAAAGGTTCATCCTAAGTACGTTCCCATAGGAGCGCACCTTATAGCTTTGACCCATAAAAAAAAGTCCGCCGGAGCGAACAACTATCACTATTATCCATAATGATCACACTCCCGTCATCGAGCTTTGGCACTATACGACTTAGGTATTCACCAGCTACATTAAACAAAACCTTAATTCGGCAATGTCTGTTAACCCATTGGCGTCTCTCGACGTTTCCGGGCAGCAGCGTTTGTCCGTATAGGAGCCTCACCTAATAGAGAATAACAATTAATTAAGATTCGCTGTAAAAGTCTCTATAAAAGACTTTTAGCATTCAAATCAATTATAGACATTTTCAAAGAAAACGTCAACATAAATGTATTTTCGCAGATAGCGTCAATTTACTGTAGGGAAAAGAAGAATAGACTAATCCTGATTATATGTGTTGCCGTTTTGTACTAAATTAGCCTAACATACGCTTGACCCATACGCAAGTTAGTATGTCTTTGTCCACCA
>JAEYPI010000027.1 GCA_023410885.1 Bacillota bacterium | reverse complement strand
CTTTCACAGACAAAGACAATAACGGTCCCCAACTTGCCAACTTGCGTACAACTTTTGGCATGGCGGCCTTTTTTTCCTCATAAAATGAGGCATGGAAAGAAGAAGCTTTGGCGTAAGCCGACTCAATTACTTAAATCGCATACATAGTTATAAGCGGATAAAAGGCCTCAAGCGAATCGGTCGAATCAGACGATTAAGGCTTGAGGATATTATCCTTCTTGGGCTGCCCCTTTTATTGCTGCTTATTTTTCTTCCATCACCGGAACCGGTTTCACTTAAGGAAGAAAGGGGACAAGTTGAGGTCGCAGAAGGCTCAGCTATTCAAATCAGGGTCTACAACCCAGCAGAATCGGTAATTGATGATTTCGCTCTTGAGGATTATCTTGTAGGTGTTGTAGCAGCTGAGATGCCTTCCAGCTTCCACGCAGAAGCCCTGAAAGCTCAGGCTGTAGCGGCACGAACTTTCGCAGCCAGCCGCATGCAGGGGCTTTATGGATCTATTCAGGATCATTTTGGGGCTCATGTTTGCACCGATTCAACTCATTGTCAGGCGTGGATTTCTAAAGAGCGGTTTTTACAGGTTTATGGTAAAGAGAAGGATTGGCAGAAAATTGAACAAGCTGTGAAGGATACAGAAAATAAGGTCATGACCTATGGAGGAGCACTCATCAATCCTCTTTATCACTCCAACAGCGGGGGTGTAACAGAGGCCATTGAGGAGGTGTGGACGGTATTGGGCTCGGTACCCTATCTCAAAAGCGTTTATAGCCCGGATGAGAGCCAGTATGCTGAGTTTGAGAAAAAGGTGCAATTTAAATGGGATGAAATAAAGAAAATCGTAAAAGCTAAGCATCCGGAAGCCAAGCTGGGTTCAGACCCTTCAAAAGAAATTGAGATAATGTCCTATAGCAATAGCGGGCGCATTAATGAAATACGGGTCGGGTCGATTAAAATGAGCGGAATAGCGTTTCGGGAGCTGTTAGCTCTAAGATCCACCAATCTTGACGTAAGTTTTCCTGATAAGCAAACCGTACAAATTATTTCCAGAGGTTATGGGCATGGTGTGGGTATGAGTCAGTGCGGCGCCGATGCCATGGGCAAAAAAGGGTTGGACTACATAAAGATATTGGAATATTATTACACGGGCATTAATGTGGAAGAAATAGCGCCATAAAGTATAAATCACCTTCCGTTGGAAATAATACAAAGCGGAGGTGGATATTGTGAACAACAAGGGAAGTTTTAAAGACGAAGGATCAATTGGTAAGAAGGTTAAAGGATTTTTTAAGGAGAGCGGTTTTTATATTGCAATAGTAGTAGGATTGTGTGCTTTGGCTGCAGGGGCGGTATTTTTCTCAACCAACCAGATACTTACGGATCCCGATCAGCATCAAGCTCAGGAAGATGGACCCGACAATCAAAACAATTTAGGCATGGATATTGCTGATCCTGATTTTGATGACCCTGATCAAAGCTCAATTGTAGACAACAACTCTGTAAATTCTGATGATGGTCCCTATGTCGGTATGGAAGATGAAGGGGAAATCCCTGATGGCGCGGTGGGCGATGCCGATGAAGAGCCTCAATCCAATGTGGCACAAGATAATCCTAAGCCGGATACCGCATCCAATGGAGAACCGGCTCAGAGCGCATCTGGCAATACACAAGCCGGTATCAAAGAAGATGAGGCCACACAGGATGTGGTGCTTGCTGTTGTAAGGCCAAGCTTCACCGCACCCACAGTGGGTAAGGTTCAGGCTGAGTACTCCATGGACAAGCTCGTATTCTCGCCAACCTTTAATGAATGGCGTACCCATAGTGGTGTTGATATATCAGCTCCTCGGGGAGAGGTTGTTCGCGCTATTGGCGACGGTTCTATTTTGGAAATAAAGAATGACCCGCGCTTCGGGTTTACCATTGTCATTGACCATAAAAACGGATATAAGTCACTTTATGCAAACCTTGCCAATGATCAAACCTTAAAGGTAGGTCAGGCCGTAAAGGGTGGCGACCCCATCGGCTCAGTGGGTGCCACGGCTATTTTTGAAAGCGCAGAGCCAACACACATGCATTTTGAGCTCTACAAGGAAAACAAGCTTGTAGATCCAGCAGCTTATATTGAGATTCCAAAATAACCGTGATTATAAACAGCAATGATATCTCACAGAGCATCAAGGAGAGGTGGAAACACCCCTCCTTTTTATATGTTCATCCAGACGCTTTAGGTAAAGTTCTACTTGTGATAGATATTATTATCATATAAAATGTAAATATGAAAACTTTGACAAAAAAATGGGTAAAGACTTATAATAAGACCCCAAAAATATCAAAAAAATTAAAAAAGGCGGGTAATTTCGCATGAAACTGTTAAAATTTTCTTCAAAACCCTTTTCTGATTTTTTTAAATTTAAAAATAAAGCAGGTTCAAAAAGAAATATTTTTAATAGTATACGTACGAGGCTCATAGGTGCTTTTTTAATAACAGTCATACCCATCGTTCTGCTCGGTTATTTTTCCTATGATAGAGCCGCTAAGTCCATAGAAGAGACCGCCAAAAATACATCTCTGGAAACCATCAACCAGGTGAGCAAATACCTTGAGCAATCCTTAAACACCATTGAAGCAATATCTACACAAATTCTCATGGACTCCGACTATCAAAAATATGTTGCTTCAACCGCTCAACAATTCACTTATGAAATCTTAACCTATCAAAATAATGTCTATAGCTTAGTGACAAAATTATCATTTGGTAACGAGAATATCAGTAATATTACCTTACTACTTCAAAACAGCAGATATGTTTCTTCAGCTAGCGTATTGTATAAAGAAAAAACATTTGAAAATATTCAAGATACCGATTTAATGAAGAAGGCCTTGGAATTAAAGGGGGGAGCCTTCTGGCTTGGCGACCATTCAGATTTAGATGTACATAATAGCGGGCTGGTATCCTCATCTTATGCCTTATCTAACATCAGACTCGTAAAGGACTTTACCAATTCTCAGGCGGCCGGTCTCATCATCGTTGATGTAAAGCCGGAGATGATAGATGAAGCCCTTTTGGATGTAAATCTTGATACGAACAGCGAAATACATCTTATCAGTCCTGATGGCAAGGATATTGCCTATAGAAGAGATATACAGGGCAATAGTCAACTGGATACTTCCGATCCTGCAAATCAGATTGTCGGGCTGCAGCTCTATACACGCATCAGTGAAAATCAGAACTCAATTGATTCCTTCACCGATGCTTATAAAGGGAAAGAACACCAAATACTACATAGTAAAATCGGTGAAACCGGATATGTTCTTGTCGGTCTTGTGCCAACTGTTAATTTTTCGGATGCAGCTAAAGGAATTAGGGATATAACAGTTTTATTCACAATCATTGGCGCCTTAATCTCGGCTTCAATAGGTCTTTATATAGCAATAGGAATGAGCAGAACCATTAATCGCATCATTGGTGGCTCCCATCAGGCTGCAGGTGGGGATCTGACTGTTGAACTTAAATCCAGAAGAAAAGATGAATTAGGTACATTAACGAAGAGTATTAATATGATGATAGTGCGGATGCGTGAGCTCATAGAAAATGCATCTGTCACGGCCACCAGTGTTATTGAATCGGCTAAAACAGTGGCCACCACCTCCCAACAGGTTTCAACGGTGTCCCATGAGGTAGCAAAAACTGTTCAGGAGATAGCCGAAGGTGCCTCAGTTCAGGCGAATGATTCTGAACAGGGCTCCATCCAGATGGGAGAGCTGGCCGTTAAAATTAATGCGGTTTCCGACTATGCACGAACCATTGAAGAATATTCTCAAGAGACCATTAATTTGACAAAGCAAGGGCTCTCATCGGTTGAAGATCTTGAAAACAAGGCCAAGGAAACCACGGCCATTACCCATACCATCGTAACCGATGTACAGAATCTTGAGAGCCACTCCCTATCCATTGGAAAGATCGTGAAGGTTATTGACGGAATCTCTTCCCAAACCAATTTGCTTGCTCTCAACGCAGCTATTGAAGCGGCCAGGGCCGGTGAGGCAGGCAAGGGCTTTGCAGTTGTTGCAGATGAAGTCAAAAAGCTTGCAGAGCAATCCTCAGTGGCAACAAGGGAAATTGCCGCCATTATTAGGGACACTCAGAACCAAACAGCCATTGTGGTTGAGCGGGCCAAGTCTTCGGAAGATATCTTGGAATCACAAAATGAGGCCGTTTCTAACACCCTGAATGTATTTAAGAGCATTACCGCTTCCATGGAGTCCTTGGCTAAAAAGGTAGGTGATATTATGGATGGTATCACCGACATGGACAGCTATAAAAATAAAACCATAGCTTCCATTCATAATATTTCTTCTGTATCAGAGGAAATAGCCGCTTCTACCGAAGAGGTTTCAGCCTCAACCGAGGAGCAGCTTGGTGCGATTGAAGAGCTTTCAAGCTATGCCCGCCAGCTTGATGAAGCGGCCAAGAGCTTGACTGAATCAATCAGCAAGTTTAAGCTGAATAAATGAATGAATCCCTCTCATTTTGAGAATCCTCATATACATACTGTACAAAATCAAAGGGCAAGCTCGTCTTTCAGACGGGCTTGCCCTTATCAGAAGAAAAGTATTGACAGACCATTAAAGGGGCATTAAAATCATTATAATATAATAAAACATATATGAATACTAGGTGTTGTTTATTTTTATAATTATCTGTTATCATAGAGGGTAAAGAATTTTTCTTACACTTATAAGGAGACAGACATGATAGAGATTAGGAATCTGAAAAAAGTTTACCATAGTGATACCGGTGATGTATTGGCGCTTGAGGATGTCAATTTAAATATAAACAAGGGTGAAATTTACGGTATCATTGGGTTAAGCGGAGCAGGGAAGAGCACACTTATCCGCTGCATGAATCTTCTGGAAAAGCCCACATCCGGGACGATTAAAATCGACGGCCAGGATATCACGGCTTTAAGTGGGGCGGACCTCAGACAGCTACGTAGCTCATTGGGCATGATTTTTCAGCATTTTAATCTTCTCATGCAACGTAACGTTGAAGACAATATTGCCTTTCCATTAGAAATTGCAAAAGTACCCAAGAGCGAAATAAAGGAGCGGGTAAAGGAACTCCTTGAGCTTGTCGGTTTGGCGGATAAGGCCAAAAGCTATCCGGCCCAGCTCAGTGGCGGACAAAAGCAGAGAGTGGCCATTGCCAGAGCCTTGGCCAATCGTCCTAAGCTACTATTGTGTGATGAAGCCACTTCGGCCTTGGACCCCATGACCACCCAATCCATTTTATCCTTGCTTAAGGATATTAACCGGGAGCTAGGCCTTACCATTGTACTCATAACACACCAGATGAGTGTTATTAAAGAAATTTGCGACACGGTCACCGTTATTGATAATACAAGAATTGTGGAGACGGGCCCCGTCCTTGAAGTCTTGGCCAATCCTAAAAGTCAGGCAGCCAAGAATTTGTTTGGCCATGCCATTGAGCCGGAATTAGATGCGCGTAAAAAAGGCAGTGCCAATCCTGATGCCGTGCTGATAAGGATTAAATTCAGAGGTGAGGCCACGGTACGCCCTGTTATTTCAAATATGATCATACAATATCGGGTAAACGCCAATATCCTGTTTGGAAATATTGATCATGTTAAGGAATCGGTTTTTGGCGAAATGCTTTTAGAGTTGTCAGGAAATCCTGATACAGTCAATGAAGCTTTGAAGTACCTCTATGATCAGGACATCATTGTTGAGGAGGTTAAACGCTAATGGAATTTCAAGAATATGTTGACCTTTTAGGTATGGGAACATTGGATACCCTTTATATGGTCCTAGTCTCAGTAACTTTTTCCTATTTGCTGGGATTGCCTCTAGGCATTGCGGTTGTGATTACCGAGGAGCACGGTATTTTGCCCAATTCTAAGCTTAATGGCACATTGAACGTCATTATCAATTTTACGCGCTCCATACCTTTTATCATTCTTCTTATTGCAGTCATCCCGTTTACACGATGGGTTGTAGGCACAAGTATCGGTGCTACAGCCTCCATTGTACCGTTGGTTATAGGTGCCATACCCTTTGTGGCTAGAATGGTAGAATCCTCATTGAAGGAGATTGACAGAGGTATCATTGAGGCTGCTCTCGCCATGGGAGCAAGTCCTATGCAGATTATTACTAAGGTCATGGTGCCGGAGACCCTTCCTTCCCTGATTCTTGGGGCCTCCATCACCACCATTACCCTGATTGGCTACTCTGCCATGGCCGGTACTGTTGGTGGGGGTGGCTTGGGTGATCTGGCAATTCGATATGGCTACCATCGCTACCAGAATGATATTATGGTTTTGACAATAGGCCTCCTTATCATCATTGTACAGGTTATACAGAGCATTGGAAATTTCTTGGCACGGAAAATCGACAAAAAATCAGAAAAGTGATAAAGGATTACAAAGACACCCAAAAGCAAATTTCAAAATAAAACGAAGCAAGAATAACACTAAAAAAGGAGAGATTTATCATGAAAAACAACAGACGACTTTCTCTATTCCTTGTGCTTGTGCTGGTGCTGGCAATTGCCCTTGCAGGATGTGGCAAACAGGCTGTCAATGAGAAGACCCTGACAATCGGAGCGACATCAAAGCCTCACGCTGAAATTCTGAATCATATTGTGCCCTTGCTACAGGAAAAAGGCATTGAGCTCAAGGTCATTGAGTTTGCGGACTATGCACAGCTCAATCCGGCACTTAAAAACAAAGAACTGGATGCCAACTTCTTTCAGCACTCACCCTATTTAAATGATTATAACAGTAAGGAGAAGGCTACGCTTATTTCGGCCGTTGCAGTTCATTTCGAACCCCTGGGCCTTTATCCTGGGAAAACCAAGGCACTGGACCAGATAAAGGACGGGGATATTATTGCCGTACCTAACGATACCACTAATGAGGCAAGAGCACTGCTTCTTTTAGAGTCAATGGGCCTGATAAAGATTAAGGAAGGCGCAGGGTTCAATGCTACTGTAAGGGATATTGTTGAAAACCCTAAAAATCTTAAAATAGAGGAGCTGGATGCCGCGCAACTGGCACGGGCATTACCCGACGTCAACCTGGCCGTTATCAATGGCAATTATGCCATCCAGGCTGGCCTCAATGTTGCTAAGGATGCGTTAATTGCCGAAGATAAGGATTCTGTTGCCGCACAATCTTATGCCAATATCGTAGTTGTTAGAGCCGGCGATGAAAACAGAGAAGCTGTTAAAATTCTTAAAGAGGTCATTACCTCCGAGGAAGTAAAGAAATTTATCAATGACAAGTACGAGGGGTCCGTTATTCCGGTATTCTAGTCCTTCTTAAAAAGAAACTTTTGAGAACGGGTATAGCCTCCCACCTTTTCACATATAGATAGTATCGGGATCAAGCCGATTTAGGCGCTGTGCGGGAGGCAGGCGCATGAGACATTACATAGAGGAACGCGCCTTGGAGCTTGGGAGCTTCATTA
>JAEYPI010000296.1 GCA_023410885.1 Bacillota bacterium | reverse complement strand
CAATACTGGTTGCCTTAGTTTTAGTTTTTTCCTCAATGATCCAGGGCGCTTATGCGGCACCGGAGCATGCCGGCTTTAGTGATGTAACCGGTCATTGGGCAGAAGACGAAATTCTGGAGTGGTCCGGCAAGGGTATCATCGTAGGCAATAACGGTAAGTTCTGGCCTGATTCAAGTATTACACGGGCAGAATTCTGTTCCATCATTAACAGGGCTTTTGGCTTCTCTGAAAAAAGCAGCAGCAATTTTTCCGATGTGAAACCGGAGAAATGGTATGCTAATGATTTGGCCATTGCGAAAGAAGCAGGCTACATATCAGGGTACGGCAATAATTTGTTCGGCCCTGAGGACAAAATCACAAGACAGGATGCAGCAAGGATACTCCAAAACATATTCAGGTTTGAAGCTTTGGAAGGGCAAAACAAGACTCCTTTCGTGGATGACGCCGATATTGCCTCTTACGCCAGGAAAGCGGTATCTATTTTTTCTTCAAAAGGCTATATTCTAGGTGACAATAATTATTTCTATCCCAAGAATTCTATAACAAGAGCTGAGTTCGTGGCCATTATGGACAGGGCTGTGGATCAGCTTTATGTTGCTGCCGGTACATACAATGACAAGCTGGCGACCAGTAATGTGGTGGTTAAAACCGGTGATGTTATCCTTAAGGACATGGTCATAGAAGGAAACCTTTACCTTGCCGAAGGAATCGGTCAGGGGAATGTTACCCTTGAAAATGTCACCGTTAAAGGAAAAACCTTTGTCAACGGCGGTGGCGAAAACAGTATTGTCCTTCAAAATACAACACTGGGATCATTGGTTATTGAAAAGAAGGACGGGAAGATTAGAATTGTCGCCAAAGACGGTACTGTTGTTGCCTATGCGGAGCTTCATTCCGGCGCAAGGCTAGAGGAAGAGGGGGCAGGCAGCGGGTTTGAAAATGTAGAGGTTCAGGAGATTCTTCCCGGTCAACAGATCATACTGGACGGCGATTTTAAGCTGGTTGATATTGAAGCCCCCGGAGTGGCTTTGCAGGTTACGGATGGTACAGTGGGTACCTTCACTTTTGGCAGCAACGCGTCTGGTTCAAGTATTCAGATTGCTCAGGGTGCTGCGGTGGGAACACTAATAGCCAATGCCCCCGTCAGTGTAAGCGGCCAGGGCCAAATTACCCATGCACAGATCAATGCTGCCGGTGTTATTCTGGAGCAAAGGCCTGCTAGGATTACCCTTTCGGCAGGTTTAACAGCTTCTGTCGGTGGTCAGATGATTAACCAATCCTATAACAATACGAGCAGCGGAAGCGGCTCATCAGAAAATAATACTCCGGCAAAGGTTGCAACCCCGGTATTCAGTTTATCGGAAGGCACTTATACTACAGCGCAAAATGTTGAAATCACATGTAGTACAGCAGGCGCGTCTATAAGATATACCACGGATGGTTCAACTCCCAATGCCGATTCTACGCTCTACACATCATCAATCAGTATTGAATCGACAACAACGCTTAAGGCCATCGCAATAAAATCCGGTATGACCGACTCTTCGGTTGCCTCTGGGACCTATACCATTAATCCTTCCCAAGAGAATCCTTGGACATTGGTATGGAGTGACGAGTTCGACGAATCTTCCATCGACACTGATAAATGGCGTTTTGAAAACAGCGGCGGCGGATTCGGAAACAATGAAGAGCAATATTACAGGACTCAGAACGCAGTGCTTCAAGATGGCAAGCTTGTCATAAAAGCTAAGAAAGAGGATTATGGGAATCGTAGCTATACCTCCGCAAAGCTCTATTCGAAAGCGGCGTGGAAGTATGGCCGGTTTGAAGCCAGTATCAAGCTTCCGTTAGGACAGGGCTTTTGGCCTGCCTTTTGGATGATGCCTAACGACGGTGCCTATGGCGACAATGGTGTTGCTGGTGTCTATGGCGGATGGGCCGCGTCCGGTGAGATAGATATTATGGAGGCTAAAGGCAGATTCCCTAACGTTGCATCTGGAACCCTACATTACGGAGGAACATGGCCCAACAACAAATACACGGGCGCCGAATATAATTTCCCGGTGGGGCAGACCATTGATCAATTCCATACCTATGCGTTGGAGTGGGAACCGGGAGAGATCAGATGGTATATTGATGGGAATTTGTATCAAACCCAGAATAACTGGAATACCAAAGGAGCTGATGGTGAAGAAAAATTTGCATTCCCCGCTCCTTTCGATAAAGAATTCTATCTTATGCTGAACCTGGCAATCGGCGGAAACTTTGATGGTGGCTTAATACCTGATGATTCCATGTTTCCGGCACAAATGGAAGTGGATTATGTCAGAGTCTATACCTTAACTGGAAGGCCTTACAAAACGCCTGTGGAGCCCAGCATTGACATAGAGCCTTTGCCGGAAGATGCAAGAGAACCTGATGAGACTGGCAATCTGGTCAATGATATCAACTTTGATGAAGGTATCAAGGATAATCCTGAAGGTGTGGACGCCGATTTCGGGGATGTTTGGAACTTTGTTCATAACGCACAGTTTGGCGGAGATGCTACTACGACTGTAGAAAATATTGATGGGAAAAACTATGCAAAGATTGATGTGACTAATCGTGGCAGTCAGCCTTATTCGGTTCAGCTTGAGCAGCTTACTACATTGGGTAAGGGCAGATGGTATCGCTTCTCCTTTGACGCAAAGGCAGACAAGAACAGAATCCTGAATACAAAGCTTGGTGGGGGACCGGATGCCGGTTGGGCGGCTTACTCCGATGCATATACACCGGATCTGACTACTGAAATTCAGCATTTCAGCTATGAGTTCCAAATGATCAGAGATACTGACATAAAGACCCGCATAGAGTTTAACTGTGCCACCGATACTGGCCCTGTTTGGATAGGGAATGTAAGGGTTGAAGAAATCAATCCTCCCTCGGTGGACTATCATGCTGCAAAAGAGCCCCTGCCAAGCGGCAATCACATCTATAACGGAGCCTTTGATAAATATACCATTGATCGGATGGCTTACTGGAATGTTTCAATGTCCGGTGCATCCGCCATGGTAAGGGTTCCTGAAGCAACCCGGGAACTAACTGCAGAGATCACCGAGGGCGGTGCTGATGCCGATGCCATTACGATTGATCAAAAGGGCCTAAAGCTTATAAAGGACAATGAATATAAGCTTTCGTTCAAAGCTAGATCTGATGCAGGTAGGATCATAAAGGTTAAGCTTGCGAGCAAGGATGGCAGTGCGGTCTATATGCCGGAACAAGAAATCACCCTGACATCAGATATGCAAGGCTTTGAGACGACCTTTAAGATGGCAGCCGATACCGACAGGGAATCACAGCTGATATTCATGCTGGGTGGTAATAATTCAGATGTTTTCATTGATGATGTGTCACTGATAAGCGCCACGGACTGGATTGATCCCAATGTTGATTTATTCCCTCTAAAGAACGGAGACTTCAGCAATCCTACTTTTGCCCCATGGGTAACCTACGCTGTTGAGGGCGGTGCGGCTGATTTCACTCTTGAAAACGGGGAAGCTAAAATAGCATCAAAACAGCTGGGTAACAACCCCTGGAATATCATGCTGGCTCAAGAAGGCTTTAAATTCTCCCAGGGGATTGAATACCTGGTGGAATTTGATGCTCGATCGACTGTTGACAGAGATATGGGTGTCATTCTCGAAAATGCTTCCTATACGAGGTCCTTTGATCAAACGGTATCCCTGACCAATGAAATGAAGCGGTTTAGCTTCACCTTCAAGATGACAAAGGATGAAACGCTTAATCTAAAGTTCCTCCTGGGTAATCTAAATGGTGCTGGCCTATCCGATGTCTTCATTGATAATGTGGTGTGTGAGGTAAGGGCGGCCAAGCAAAATAAGAGCTTGCTTGAAAATGGTACATTCAAGAATGGAAAAGAGAGCTGGAATACCTATGTAACTGACTGGGCGGGAGCACCTGCAACAGCAAGCTTTTCCGTAGACAATGGTGTACTTAATGCGGATATAACAAATGAAGGCGTTGAATTCTGGAATGTTCAAGTTATTCAAGATATACTAAAACAGCCTCTTTCTGCAGAGAAGAGCTATGTGCTCACCTTTGACGCATGCTCTACAGTGAATAGAACTATAAAGACCATTGTCGAAAATAAAACCAACTATACAAAATATCTGGATCAAACCCTTCAACTTACCAATGAGAAAAAAACATACAGTATAAAATTTACCGGGGCGAACGATGCTGCTGCCCATCTGGTATTCGCTCTGGGGAAAATAGCCGCGGAGGATGCAGCTCTAGGGGCACATACCGTTTCCATCAGTAATGCCAGCCTTATTGAAAACCCCTATGGGTTCACACCGCCTCCACCGCCTGAAAGTCATGATTTACTAAACGGAACCTTTGACACTAACACCGACTATTGGGAGATCTATAAGGGTGATGGATCGGATGCAGCCATATTCTCTGTCGATGGGAAAATGAAGGTGGACTTTGTCAATTATGACGGATGGTTTGTTTACTCAACCCAGGTCTATCAAAAAAATATCAAGCTTGAAGCCAATAAAACTTATACTCTTGGATTTGAGATCAAATCAACCTTCCAAAAGCCCATATTGGTCAGTGTTGAGAAGACATCCGATTACAACGTACAATATTTAAGCTCTCAAGCAGTGACGGTGACAACAGCGGATCAGATTTTTACTTTTGACTTTACCATGGGCGACACCACCGAGACTGATGCTCGGGTATTGTTCCAGCTTGGAAGTGATAATGTTGAAGGGAAAGATTTTATTCCCCATAGCATTTTCATAGACAACATCGTCCTGGCTGAAAAAGTTGATCAGGCCCCGGGCATTGATATTATTCAAGATGGAAGCTTTGATAGCGATCAAGGTACATGGAAAAGCTGGTGGGGTGACCAATGGTCAGGAGTTTCAACCGGAGATGCCATCATAATGGACGGAAAGCTAAAGATCGATATTGGCTCCATAGGGGGCGCAGCATACAGTCCTCAGGTCTTTAGGGAGAATCTCACCCTGATTAAGGGCCGGACATACGATGTGTCGTTTAAAGCTCAGTCAAGTGTAGCTCGGAAAATGAATGTCAATATTGGCCAGCCTCTGACAACGGATCCTTGGTTTATCAATTATAACACAACGCAAGTCATCGATTTGACGACGGATATGACAACCTATAGCTTTAGCTTTACAGTGGATAAGGAGACCTGTGATACCATAAAAATCGTTTTTGAGGTAGGGAATGTGGCAGGCGGTAATGCCGCGCCTGTTGTTATTAATCTGGATGATATCACAATAACGCCAAGATAACGCCCGGGCATAAAGCTCAATTGTATCAAGTGTTTTTAATCCCAAGGGGCTGCTTCTAATGAGACAGCCCCATTTATGTCCCTAAAATTAAACGGCTGTTTGCTATTGACTGGAAATGTTTTACTTGATATGATAAAGAAAGCAATAATGAATGGGTGTTTAGTAATGCAAATACAAAAGGATGAAATACGCAATAAGATTAATGAAGCGGCTTTGGAAGAGTTTTTAGTGGCGGGCTATTCCCAGTCCTCCATGCGCAATATCGCAGCAGCGGCAGGGATTACAGTGGGGAATATTTACTCCTATTTCTCTAGTAAGGAGCATTTGTTTGAGAGCTTGCTCGCAGACACTTTGGATGAGCTGCACCATCTCATATCCATAGAGGTTTCCGGTGACGATCCTGTTTCATCCTACAATATTGAGCAATTGACCCATGCCATAGCCGATGTTTTTATGAAGGACCGGATACAGTTTCTGATCTTAATGGACGGAAGTGGGGGTTCCAAATATGAAAATATCAAAACCCAGCTGATTGAATTAGCCTGTGGTCGTATTCATCAGGAACTGGTCCTTAGGCTTCATTTTGCTTGTGTTGATCCAATGCTTTCATACGCATTAGCTATTGCCGTTATTGAGGGTCTCATCGCCATATTCAAGAAGTGTGGGGATGATTATGAGCGTCTCAAAATCTTGCTTTCGGAATTCTTAATTGTAATATTTGGAAATTTTAAAAATCGGCTATAAAAGGGGAAATGCTGATGGAAAAGATGACCGCCTGGATTATAAAATTCAGATATGCCTTATTGGCTGTTTTTGGAATTTTAGTGGTATTCAGCTTACTGGCCATGCAAACGGTTCCGGTCAATTATGATTTGGCCGAGTATCTGCCCGAAAGCGCCATGACCAAACGGGCTATTTCGGTTATGAATGAAGAGTTTGGTTATTCTGGTATGGCTGATGTGATGGTGGAGGATATCTCAATTTCACAAGCCCTCCAGATCAAGGAGAAACTCAAAAGTATTGAGGGGGTTAAGACTGTAACCTGGCTAGATGATGTAACGGATGTTACAGTACCAGAAAATATAATTGAAGCCTCAATACGGGACGGGTTTTACAAAGAGAGGTCAGCTCTTTTCAAGGTTCAGTTTATTGAAAATGATTATAGCCTTAAAACAGGCATGGCCATAACGGAGATTCGCAAAGCTCTTGGTGATACAGCCATTATTGCAGGCTCTGCTGAGGATTCCCGATATATGCGTGAAGTCTTGGCGGAAGAAATTTTGAAGATTACACTTATTGTTTTTCCTCTGTGCGTTCTCATACTGATGTTCGCCTCGGCATCGTGGATAGAGCCCTTGATATATCTTGCTGTCATCGGGGTTTCCATTGCGATTAATATGGGTTCTAATATTATCTTTGATCAGATATCCTTCATCACCAAGGCCATGGCTGCTGTTCTACAGCTTGCGGTTTCATTGGACTATTCCATCTTCCTCTTCCATCGCTATAATGAAGAGAGAGAGGCTGGCTCCGATGTGATGGCCGCCATAACTATTGCGGTTAAATACTCTCTATCCTCCATATCCGCCAGTGCCCTGACCACCATTGCAGGCTTTCTGGCGCTTTTGTTCATGGAGTACAGGATTGGAACGGATCTAGGTCTGGTTCTTGCCAAGGGTATTGTTTTAAGCTTTGTCTGTGTGATTCTTCTAATGCCCATTTTTATTGCTATTCTTAACAAACTGATTGATAAAACACGCCACAGGCCTTTTATACCCTCTTTTGGGGGCCTTGGTAAGGTTGTTGTGAAGCTTCGGTATGTCATTTTGATCCTTACCCTTCTCATCTCAATTCCAGCCTTTTTAGCTGAGAAGCAGAACGACTATTTGTATGGCGATACCTCAGGAAGCTCAAGTCAAGAAGTAAGCGTCCAGCATAAGCAGAGAATGCAGGATCGATTTGGCATTTACAATCCTGTCATGCTGCTCATTCCAAACCATAGTATTGCAACCGAGGCCGCAATGGCCAATGAATTAAAATCGCAAAAGAACATCCGGGATGTTCAGGCCTTGGTAACCTTGGCGGATCCCCAGATCCCCAGAGCCTTACTGCCGGATTCTGTCAAAAGCCAATTTCTATCAGAGCGGTACAGCCGAATGATTGTACTCATCAACAGCGATGGAGAAACACCAGAAAGCTTTATGGCCGTTGATGAAATCACGCAGGTGGCTGAAAATTACTATCCCGGCCAATGGCTTGTAGCGGGTAAAGCCACCAGCATCGCAGATATAAAGGAAAGCGTCGAAAAGGATAGCAGACAGGTCATGTTTTTCTCTATTCTCGCTGTCGGACTCATTGTTCTCTTCACCTTTAAGTCTCTTTCCATACCTGTTTTACTAGTTTCGGTCATTCAGGCCGCCATATGGATTAATATGAGCATACCCTATTTCGAGGGTTCAAGCCTCGTCTACATCGGGTATCTGGTGGTAAGCTCTCTGCAGCTTGGTGCTACCATCGACTATGCTATTCTTCTGTCAAACCGTTATATGGAGTTCAGGAGGGAAGAAAAACCTAAGAACGCGGCCATACTGGCCATTAAAACAGCGGGCATCTCCATTTCTGTATCGGCTCTGATTTTGGCTATCGCAGGCTTTACAGAAGGTGTTCTCTCGAAGATTGCGGCTATTAGCGCCATCGGCAATCTGCTGGGAAGGGGAGCTGCTCTTTCCGGAATGATGGTACTATTCGTTTTGCCCGTACTCCTGGTTCTCTTTGATAAAGTCATCATGTCCACGACCCTAAATACTCAAAGCCTATTAACTCATGATAGAAAGGGAGTTTGATTTGAATGAAGAAAAGAATAGGAATTGCTTTTAGAGGAATTTTAAGCCTGTCATGGGTTGTTGTCATGCTTTTGGGGATGACTGCCGCTTCTTTTGCAACGTCTCACACAGCCCCGTTGTCCCAGAACGTAATGCTTGCGGTCAGTCCTTCACCCATGAAGCTCATTAAGGACGAAACCGTTTTTGCAAGCTTGAATTTTAATGGTACCATCAATAGCTTAAGTGTCGTAAATCGTATCCATACTCCCAATGAAGGAAGCTATACTGATTATGGGCGGTATACTGAAATTAAAAACTTATCCGGTATTGATCAACCCCAAACTGATGGTAATCAGCTGATTTGGCAATTGCCCGCCTCGGATAAGGGGTTCTATTATGAAGGTGTTTTGGAGCAGGGGGAGCTGCCCTTTACCTTTTCTCTGGGTTATTTTCTGGATGGGAGAGGGGTTAATGCCGAGGATTTAATCGGAGCGTCAGGGGAAATCAAGATTCAGCTTAAAATAACATCCAATAAGAAGGCGAATCCTTATTTCGTTGATAACTATCTGGCCCAGGTTCAGCTATCCCTATCCCTTGACAAATGTAGCAATATTGAGGCAAAGCATGCCCAGAGCGTTATTGTAGGAAGCACTAATACCCTGGCCTTTATGGTAATGCCGGGCAAGTCAATGGAATACGCCGTTACCTTTGATGCCCGAAACTTCGAAATGGGTGGCATAACCGCCTCTGTCACCCCAATGGATGTTCAAAGCCTTATCGGCCTTGATACAAAGGATATCGCCTTCGAACAGGCGGATATGGAAGAGGGTGTCAGTAAGCTTGTAAGTGGAACCGAGCAGCTTAAAGAGGGCGTGTCGAAACTCGCTGACGGCATTAAAAAGTCAGCCTCCGGATTAATGAAACTGGTGGAGGGCAGCCTGGCCTATGAACAGGGCTTAAAATCCTATACTGCAGGTGTTTCGGCTATATCTGAAAATGCTAATCAGCTATCACAAGGCATGAATCAGCTTGATCAAAACGGCTCAGTGTTAACTTCGGGCTACGCGCAGATGTCAGAGGGCACCATTCAGCTCTTGGAGGGTCTTCTTTCAGGTCTGCCGGCAGCACAGCAAGCTATGTTTGCGCCACAGGTGGAAAAGGCAAAGCAAGGACTTAAAGCTTATGGCGAAAACTTGGATGGATACACCCAGGGCGTCTCAAAAGCATCTCAGGGAATGAGTGCGCTGTCGGGTGGACTATCCGACATTGTCAAGAATAATCCTGCGATTCTCTTAGGTGCTGCTGAACTGAACGAGGGCATGGTGCAATTCGGCCATGGTCTTGATGCGCTCTATGAAGGGGCTCGCTTGATACCGGGTGAGATTCAAAAATTAGTTGATGGGCAAAAGCAGATGAAAGAGGGAATAGATGAAGCTTTGAGCTTACTGGATGGTTTTAATTTTGAAACCGGAACCACGAGCAAGCCGGTCTCATTCGCTGAGAGCAGCCAAACGGTTAACTCGGTTCAATTTGTAATCAGGACCCCGGAGCTAAAGCCTGAACCTGTGACGGCTACCCTTACAGTTGTACGGGAGCCTAAAAGCTTTTGGGAGAAGCTTGTAGCGCTTTTCAGAAAGTGAGTTGGATGAGAAGCCAATTAACGGAATCTAAAAGGCATTCAGTATTTTGAAAAAGCGTCCGCTATAAGGCGGACGCTTTTGATTTTCATTGAAGTGAAGATGTTCACTTCATTTTATATTATGTAGTTTTATTGACTCTATTATCTTGCTTTGTAGCGTTCATACTGTGCATGCTTGATTTCAATCATTTCTTTGACCTGTTCGGCCTCAAGCTTTGCCATGTATTCTGCAAATATCGCATCAAAGTCGCCGTTTGTTGTAGTAATCAGCTTTCCTTCGTATTCTTTATAGATATTACCGATATCTGCATAAATATCCTTATACTTCTCTTCTTCTTCAGTGGTTGAGTAAAGCTGAGGCATGGAAGGGAAAATAGTACCTTGATTCATATATTCAACATGTTGTTTTGTCTCAGCACCGTTAACCATGAGCTCAGCCTCGGCATCGATAATCATAGGAAATCTGGGGTGAGCAAGACCTTGTGCATATCTTCCGATAACATAACCTTGATCATTCTTCATAATCAAATCAGTGTATTGGCGTTCACCATTAATCATCATATAGTGGGTGCCTTCGATACCCCAGTTCAGAAGCTCGGAGGCTTCTTCGCTGAAGCAGTAATCATAGAAGGCAATAGCTCTGTCTACATCTTTACAACTCTTGGTGATATAATGCGGTTCAAGAGCCATTCTAGCGTTACCACGTATATAGGCGTTTCCGTCAGGGCCTTCTATTGGAGGACATGGAACCATATCAATGCCCCAAGTACCGTTTTTGCCCCATTGTCCATAACCGTCAGCCCAACCGTTTAAAATGCCGACTTTGTTGTTGGATATTTTTGCATTAGTAGCTTCTGCAGAAATAGAGAAGAATTCGGGATCAATCAAGCCTTCGGTATAGAGCTTATTTATATACTTCAAAGCTGCTTTATATTCTTCTTGTTTCTCATAGGGGCCATATAAGTAGCTATCGTCATTATAAAGCCACCACTCGTTGGTTACGTTAAAGGCATACATAATAGGTCTGATGATGGCGTTGCGGTCACCGGCCCAAGGTCCTACACCCATAGGCGTTGCATCCGGATACTTTTGCTTTACAGCTACCAGATAATTATAAAGCTCATCTAGATTAGTGGGGGCCTTCATGTTCAGTTCGGTGAGAAAAGTATTGTTGATAACCCAGTCACAACGCCACTGACGTTCTGTAAGCTGTGCAATACCGGGAATTTTACCCTCATCTGTCGTCATATCCTTTTTATAGGCAGGGTATTGTTCAAATAAGGCGGTGATGTTGGGGGCCTTTTCCTTGGTGAGATAATCATTTAAGTAAATAAAGGTACCTGATTCCAGATAATTGACTAAATCAGTGCCCTGATACTGAACGGCATCCGGTAATTGATTTGCGGCAACCAATGTCTGAACTTTAGTTGACAAATCTGCTTGGGGAACATTGGTGAAGGTAAGCTTGGTGTTGGTTCTTGCTGATAATTCCTTCATAACCGACATGCTTTCTGAAAGTGGAGCACCAGCCTGTTGAATAACCAAGAAGGACATACTGCCAGGTTCATCA
>JAEYPI010000280.1 GCA_023410885.1 Bacillota bacterium | reverse complement strand
ATGCTCATCCTCCTCGGTCAATTGCTCCTTCTTTGTCGTACCCAAGAGGATATCCAAACGATGGTTCTTTAGAAGTGAATAGGTATAGTCCCCCACCATCTCGGGCCGGAGCCTGCCATTTCTCATCAGCCTTACAAGCGCATCGACACCTTGATTGGATATCCCTGTATTTTCTTCCGCTTTACCCTGACGCTTATTAAAATACCCTTCCAGTGCGCTACAGTCATTGTAATTGTGCGCAACCAAGGTCTTATAGGCTGTTCTCTGTGCAATAGCGGCAGCTATGACTGCAGTAGTGGCACTGGTCGCGGCCTGCCCATGCATATTGGACCAAAAAGCAATTTGCATTCTATCTCATCCTCTCAGCCCTTTTTATCAATTCCCCTGCTTGTTTGCGATCCATGTCAAATAAGCTCTGAATAATGTTCAACAGGCTGCTCTTAAAAGAAGAGGTCAGCCCTTTGACCGATAATCGATCTGAAAACTGGCTTTCGAGCATTGCCACACGGTTGGCTTCCTCAAAATAAATGGGAAAGGCTTTGGCAAGGACTGTGAAGCTTGGCACGCTCCGCTCCCAAAAGAGATCGAGATACTTTTTGCTCACCCTGCAATACTCCATAAGGTTGAGATAAATGACCTCAATAGGAAGGGACGGATTAATCCAGGAGTATTCCCCAGCCAGCCTGACACTCTCTTCCAGTAGCATCCGGGGCGATTCACAGATGACCACTGCTTTAAAGCCTTCCTTAAGGGGTATGTAACGCTCAATATCAAAAAAATAGTTTGCGTCCTCTTCAGGAGCTTTTATGAGAAAGTCCTCCCCGATGATATGGTGTATCTCAATACCACAATAGTCGTAAATTTCCTCCAAATCATCATCAAAAGCATAGTGCCGGGCCGATAGAACAACTACTTTTTTCTGGCCTGACATAATCCTGGCCAGGCAGAGAAGCAAAAACCTTTTATCATCGGTACTTGTTCCTAAGAAAGCAATATTCATTGCCCACCTCCTAAAGTCTGCCGTCCAAATTCAAGTCACTCGTTGACCCTTGAGATGGAATTTCTGACACTGACGACGATGGTATGGGAACATCTTCACCAAAGACCTTATTCATTCCACTACGCTGCTTATCCTGGTTGATTTGATCCTCAAAAATCGTCCTATTCCGTGCTTCCAGCTCCGTAACAGCCTTTTCTAAGATATTGGGATTCTGGAGAATCAGATTTTGTACTTCTGAATTTGAGGGATAGTTTTGAATGGCCTCCGTTTGAATGTCCGGTGCCACATAGGGTACGGCATAGAGCCTTGCTCCTTCAACAATACTGGCATCAACGATTGCACTGGCCATTCTCAAGATTTCCTCTTCACCAACATGGAACCAAAGGATACCCTTCTGATTTTCAGTGGCTGCTTGCAGATCCGTCACCTGTTTTTTGGAAAGAACGATGTAATCCAGCCCATTGGGGAACATGATACGTATGTCAACATAATGTGCGGGTGCAAGCTTTTGAGGAATATTGATGACGGTATACTCCATAAGCCTTAAATCATCAGGATAACTTTCCTCGTCATAGAGAAGGGATAAAGTCACGGCAGTATGGGTCGTCACATCACACCGGATAACCTTGCCGATGGCAAGCGTGGGATCATTCACTGCATCCGGCGGTAAGATAGCCCTATTGATTTCGGCAGGAATCAGATCGCGATCTGTAATGACCCCACCGGCTTTTAGAGGACCGGCCGCCACATAGACAAGGTCGGTTGGGTGGTCTTGTAAATAAGCTTCCACTGCTTTCATTTCAAGCTCTGCCCTGTTATCCGATGAAAAATTAAGACCTGTCGATCTAAAATAAACATAGGTTAAGCCTATTACAATTAACGAGAGTGAAAGACCCAACAGAAAACCTAACAAAGTCCTATAACGTTGCGGACGAAACATTGCTTCAACCTCCCTGTTTATAATCGGATATTAAGGCCGGTATGTCGAAATACTTGTTGCAGAGCATATCCAATGCTTTTTTCCTCTTCTTTTAAGATAAAAAAGGGATCCTGAAGGGAAGGAAAAACCACCAAAGGCTCAAGCTGATATTGCTTGGTAAGGATCTGCCCCTGATATTTTTGAGAGGATGTAAGCACATAGATCCATTCCTCCTGAGCAAAAGACCCCAATCGTTCAATGAAATCCGGGATGCGGGGGAATTTCCATAGGGTTTTAGGGCATATTACCAATTTTATGTCAGCCCGATTGAGTTCCCTCACTCCCCGCTCGTTTTGAAGAATCCCCAGATCAAGTATAACGATATCGAACCCTTTTCTGGGTATTTGGCTGCTCTCCGGAACTGAGGGATAAAAGGTTATGCCCTCCAGTTCAAAGTGGTGCCCATCCCTGCTTTTGATATTGCCCATTCCCTCCATGACTTCACGAAGTCGCTCAAAATCAAGACTGGGATTAATTTCAGCCAATGCTGTTTTAAAGCCTCGCTTAGAAAAGAAAAGCCCCAACATCATGCAAAAGGAGGTTACACCGCTTCCCGCAAGAATGGAAGAGACTGCAACCACACACTTAAGCTCCCCATTCATCAGCTTGTTCCCGTAAAAAAGGCTTTTCGTTTGGTTTGTTTTCTCAAGCTTTTTTAATGCATCCTCACAATTGATAGGCCTTTCATCGGGGTCAGTCTGTATCATTTCAAGAATCAACCGAATATATCGCGCCGAAAGCCCTGCTTGCTTTAAGGCCGGCCTTATGGATAGTTTATTGAGCTTTGTGGGGTGAAGGCCCGTAGCCAAGTGCACCAAGGTCATGCCAAGATTAAAAAGATCGGTTCTGGCATCACTTTTTCCTAAGCCATATTGTTCGGGTGCTGCATATCCCTGAGTACCAATATAGAGTGTGTCCTCAGTAGATGCTTCATGGTTGAATCTGGCTGTTCCAAAGTCCACAAGCCTGATACGTCCGTTCTCATCTACAATGAGATTAGCAGGCTTTAAATCTCTGTAAATAACAGGTGGTGTACGCCCATGGAGGTAGATGAGCACCTCCAGAATCTCTTTCGTCCATTTGAAAAGGATTTTTTCTTGAATTTTTCCATTCATACGGGTATAGTCTAAAAGATTGGTGCCGGGAATATAATCCATCACAATATAGTAAAAATCGGCATCTTCAACTACATCAGCAATTCTGGGAAGCATAGGATGGTTAAGCCCTTTAAGCATGTTAATTTCTTGCATTTCATAGGAAAACCATGGGCTGCTTTTTGATAAAACCTTAATAGCCCATAGATTATTTAAAGCAAGATGCTCAGCGAGAACGACGATGGAAGTCCCACCCTGACCCAGCACCTCCACAACGCGATACTTTTCTCCTATAATTTTCCCAAGTTCCATAATTCCTCATTATTAATTAATTATTTACAGTAAATAATTGTAACAGTAAACCTTGTCACAATCAATACCATAATTGGTTTTTTTAAATAATTATTAAATATTATGCCGAAAATAACCTAAATGAGGTAGTATAAGAGAGGCTATTACCAAATATGCCCGAAGGATGATGAACCCTGTCTTAATGAGCAATATACCTCAGAATCATATAAAAAAAGATCCCCCAAGAGCGCTTCCTCTTAAAGGATCTTTATCTTTATTCGTTGCTGCCTAATGGAAATTCTGCAGGTGCTTAAACTTATCGCCTTTTGGCAAGCTCTTCACAAACCTCTTCCCAGGTAAGGCCTTGATTGACCATGAGTACTGTCAGGTGATACAGAAGATCTGCAATTTCATAACGGATTTCTTCAGGGGCGTTGTTCTTGGCCGCTATGATGACTTCTGCAGCTTCCTCCCCCACCTTTTTGCAAATCTTATCAATTCCCTTGTCGAACAGATAATTGGTGTAAGAGCCCTCCTTGGGGTTTATCTTACGATCGGTGACCACATCATAAACCTCTTTAATTACATCAAACTTAGCACCCATTGCTTTAATTCCTTTCTGCTTTTGAATTAGGCTTATTTACAATACCAGAAAAGGGATAACCTTTAGTCACAGGACCGATAAAAACAGGAGCGGTTCCCCGTATGACAGGCAGCGCCTGTTTGGATGACCTTTGCCAGCAGCGTGTCTCCATCACAATCAACGGAGAGAGAAATCAGCTTTTGATAATGGCCCGAGGTTTCCCCCTTTAGCCATAGGCACTGCCTGCTTCGGCTGTAATAGGTCATTTTCATGGTATCAAGAGTGAGCTTCAGGGCTTCCTCATTCATCCAGGCCAGCATAAGCACTTCTTTACTCTCGGCGTCCTGGGTGATGACGGGAACAAGTCCTTGGCTATTATAGGCTACGGCATCCATAAAGGCTCGCTTATCCATGCTCTTCTCCTCAGCGTTCAACCCTTATCAGGCTTTCCAATGAGATAACGGAAGGACAATTGCGCATTTCTTCCAATGCGGCATTGATCCATCCTTCGTGGGCCTCATGGGTAATAAAGATAATGGTGGCATGGTCATTACCCCGAAGCTTCTGCATAACCGAATCCAAGCTCACATTATGGCGACCGAATATACCAGCAATTTCAGCCAAAACACCGGGCTGATCCCGAACGATAAGCCTCAGATAATATTCATCCTTCCAATCCTTCTCAAAGGCGACTGCTTCATCATCCAGCTTGATGCGGTGGTGAGCCCCCTCATTCTGACATGCTGTAACAATGTCGGAGACCAGAGCGCTGGCTGTGGGAAGGTCACCCGCTCCACGGCCATAGAACATGAGGTTCCCTACCATATCCCCTTTAATATAGATGGCATTATACGAGTCCCTGACGGCAGATAAGGGGTGGGATAACGGGATAAAGGTGGGATGTACCCGCGCCTCAATTTTCCCGTTTTGCTTTTTTGCAATAGCTAAAAGCTTAATGCCAAACCCTAATTGCTTGGCATACTCAATATCATCTGCTGAAATTTTAGTAATACCCTCACAGTAAATATTGTCGACGGTTACCCTGTTTCTGAAGCAAATAGTGGATAGGATGGACAGCTTATAGCGTGCGTCATAGCCTTCCACATCGGCAGTGGGATCGGGCTCAGCATAACCAAGCTGCTGGGCCTCTTCCAGGACATCTGCAAAGTCCCGGCCGTCCTCGCTCATTTTGGTGAGAATAAAATTGGTGGTGCCATTGATGATACCCATGAGCTTAAGGACATTATTGGCCTGTAGGGATCGTCTTACTGATTTAATAATGGGAATGCCTCCGGCTACGCTAGCCTCAAAATAAAGACCCGCTCCCGACTTTTTGGCTTCCTCTTCCAACTCATCCCAATGCTTGGCAATAACCTCTTTGTTAGCAGTGATGACCGTTTTTCCCTGTCTTAAAGCCTCTTTAATGTAGGTATAAGCGGGCAATTCACCCCCTATAAATTCCGCAATCACGTCTATGGCATCATTATGAATAATATCCTCAGGATTATCCGTTAACAGACTTTCATCAACCTGAACATTACGCTTTTTCGTTTTATCCCTGACAAGAATTTTCTTAACCTCTATGTCAAGACCTTCACGGTTTTTTATCATCTCACCGTTCTCTTCAAGAACCTTCATTACACCGCTACCGATGGTGCCCAAGCCCAAAAGTGCGAGAGAGATTTTCTTCATGTCAATTGCTCCTTTCACGGAAAGACCACACTATTGTGATTATTATATCAGATGGAATGTTTAGGTTTAAGCTTTTTTCTCTTGTGAAGGAATTTTTTATGACTTATAATACCAATATCTCCATGAAAGTCGACCCATTGACTTTCATCTGCAAATTTGACTGTTCAAATTTGCATCAGCCTTCTTTTTCAGGCTGAATGATAGTATTACGATTTGCAAAGGCCTATAATAGGGGTGCTGACCGATACTTAATCAACTATTTTTATTAGTCAACTAAGCATCCTACTAATATGATGCTTAATAAACTAATTTTTTATAGCCAGCTAAGCATCATACTAAGAACGCAGGAGGTTAACATGCGCATTTTGCTTTTGGCCGACGCGGAAAGCGAATATATTTGGGATCATTTTGACCCCGACCACTTTGCGGATATTGATCTTGTTATTTCCTGCGGAGACCTAAAAGCCGACTATCTCTCGTTTATCGCAACCATGATCAAAGCACCCGTATTTTATGTTCACGGCAACCACGATACCGACTATCGGAAAGAACCTCCCGGAGGTTGTGACAGTATTGAGGATCGGCTTGTGGTCTTCAATGGGCTTCGCATCATAGGACTGGGAGGCTGTTTGAGGTACAACAGACATCCTTCTAACTCTGCACCGCCCTATCAATACACAGAAAAGCAAATGGCAAAAAGAATTAAAAAGCTCAGAGCAAAGCTCTTTTTCAATAAGGGCTTTGATATACTGGTCACCCACGCCCCTGCTTTTGGCATAGGTGACGGAACGGACCTGTGTCACACAGGATTTAAAGCATTTATACCCTTACTTGAAAAATACAAACCCCGCTACATGTTCCATGGTCATATGCACCTGCAATTCGGACGAGCACAGCGCGCAACCGTTTATAAGGAAACCACAATCCTCGATACATACAATTATCACATTCTTGAAATTTAGTCCTCATATTCTTCTCGTCATAGGTTTGCGATAAACGCTTGTAAAGTGGAAAAACCGTTCATCACACAATCTTCCCGGTTGACAAATCCTGAATGGACCGATAATCCTCCATATCAGGAAGCTCACCCACAATACCATTGACCAGCCAATCCATGGTCAAAATTTGTTCTCTTTGCAATTCCTCGCCTTCATCGACCATTAGATTTCCTTTTATATCATAAATAGGTCCGGAAAAAACCTTGTAGCTTTGTGAAATAAGAGAGTCTTTAAAAAACTCTACCAGCTTGCGGGTCTCAATAGGTACATGATTCTTGGCATAAAAGAAATCAAGAAGTCCTGAATCCAACCCCCACCAGTAATTTCTCACCCTTCCGGAAACGGCGTTATCCGCACCTAATCGGGTATCTCCCGCAAGTACGCTCCGTATATATTTCTCGTAAAAAATACCCCAGTTCCAAACAGGAACCGCCAGATATTTTCCAGGCACAATTTGCCCCTCGTCATTCCATTCCAGGGTATAGACCCCATATTCCCGCGAGAACTGCCGGTTGACCAGCGTATTATGATGGGCAATGATATCGACACCTCTTTGAGCAAGACTTTTTGATATCTGCTGAGTCAATTGCTCATTGCCATTCCAGCTCAGGGTCCACTCTACATGAACCTCCACTCTGGGGTTTACCATGCGTGCACCCAGTGTAAAAGCATTCAGACCGCTTAGAATATCCACCACCGGGAAAGGTGCAATATAGCCTAATCTACCTGTCTTGCTCATGGCTCCCGCCACAATACCACTCAAAAACCGGGGTTCATGAATACGTCCAAAATAGGTATTCACATGCTTAAAGGAATGCTCGCATGAGCAGTTTAAGAAGTTACAGTCGGGATTGTCCATTGCCGCTTTCAAGGTTGCATTAATAAGCGGGGGTGTGGTGGAAAAAATGATTTGGCATCCGTCATCCACCAATTCCTGGAGCATAGGAGCTGCCTCAATACTCTTGGGCAGATTTAAAATTGATACCGTCTTCACACTCTCGCTTAGTACACTCTGGAGATGCATGCGACCTAACTCATGGGAGAAGGTCCAACTGGAGGATTTATTGTCGGTGGCATGGGCAAATCCAACCTTTAGGATATCAGTGCGGGACCTATGGGTGAGCCTTCCGAGAATCCCCTTTTCCAGCTTAAAATTCGGGCTTTGTTGCACATCCACAGTTTCAGGGCCCGAATAGTATTTGAGCTCGGAAAGAAGCCGCCAAATCCGCATTTCCAGTTCTTCTTCAGTATAATCCTCATTTATGCCATGAATTTTAATAAAATCTAAAAAAGCATCTCCGGTAGTAATGGGGAGCTTGTCGCCACCTAATTTATAAAAAGCCTGCCGGAACATACCATAAACAGCATTCGAGAAATACCTAAATCGATCAGACTCATCGGCAAATCGGCTTTTGGGCTTATAATCCTTGATTATTTCCCAAAGCTCCTCGAAGCTTTTTTCATTGGACATCCAGATATCATTGATACCGGTTTTTTTATTAAAATCCATGAACTCATAGTAGAGTCGGATATCTCTGTCGTTTTCATCATACTTGGGAACGAGCCTGGTGACCCGGCCGTGGAAGGAGTATACATCCAGGTATTTAAGCACACTGATGCGCTTGTTTCCCTCTATAATATAAAACCAGTTTAAATATTCGTAAACTTTTATGGCATCCCTTAAACCCTCTTCGTTTTGGATATTGCACACATTCTGCCATTTGGAGGCAAACTCGGAGTCCACTTCCATAAGCGGCATATAGTTGTGTGCAAAGGAAATACTGCGTAAGTAGGTGTAGGTTCCCTTGATTTTCCGTAGAGGAATATCAACAATACCCATATCCACTTCAGAAACAATATCAATATTCTTGAGAATACCATCCAAAAAGGGAAGATACCCGTTACGCCCCTGGGAGATACAATTAGAATATTCCCTAAGCCCCAGTTTTCTCGCATTTATGTAATCGGTCATATCATTTGTCATAATTTGCACTCCCAACCCGCATAATGGCGAAAAATGTTAAGGACCTGCCCGGGTAAATCAACCTGATAAGCTCGTTCAAGGAGACTGTGACTGCAGCGGAGCGACGTTAAAAGTTGCTGTTTTGTGATAAGTCCCTGCTCATAGGCAGCGGCCAGTTCATCTAAATCAATGACTCGAACACGTCCGTCATCAAAGATAACAATATCGGTTAGCAGGTCGTAGAGGTGGTAGGTATCGGATACAGCATCATATGAGAGTTCAATAATATCACAGTACCAATACTTGATTTTTTTGTCATCACCCCATACTGCACTGATTTTCCACCCCTTCTCAAGAAAGACACAGGAGATGCCTCCGGCAATGTCCGATCTGGGCTTTATGGGGGCCCATTGAGTGATGAGATACTGCTGATCGCGGTATAGCAAAGTATCTGCAGACAGGTCTACGGTCTCTGAAGGAATATATCTGATTCGGTATATTCTTGGCATCTTCATTATCACTCCGTAAGTCCTTTTAGATCATTATACCCGAATAGAAGATAAAAACAATATCTTTATCCAACCTTCGCCGCGCTGGGTCATATTTGGGTAATATGTTATAATAACCTTACCCGTTACCGAAATCGAAGATTTCGAACGGGTACCCAAGTTATTGATACTTCGTATTAATAACCTTACCCGTTACCGAAATCGAAGATTTCGAACGGGTACCCAAGTTATTGATACTTCGTATTAATAACCTTACCCGTTACCAGAGTTCGTTCCCAAAGGAACGAACAACAGGGGTGCGGGACGCACCAACAAGGCTCGACCCGTTAACAAGCCTAGACCCATAAGAGAAATCGAAGATTTCGAACGGGAGCCCAAGTTATTGATACTTCGTATTAATCAATTAATATCAGATTTACACAAGGCGGAAGTCCCATGAAAAATAAAGCGCATTATCTGAAGGAAAGAGTTAAGCCCGGTGCTTTGACCCAACCCGTCAAGAAAGCTTGTAAGAACTGTCTTAAGGGCAAACGTCTGGGTCTTACAAATGATGTCCTCTGCCGGGAAAAGGGTATTGTTTCAGCCGACTATTATTGCTCCTCCCATCGCTTCTTTATCATGGATGATCTCAAAAAGCCTGATTTTTTACATTGCTCAGAGTGTCAATTCTTTGTCCTCCATCCCCATGCGTCCATTTCTGCCTATGGTGTTTGTGACCTGTTTTCAGTAAGAAAATGTGATGGAAGTTTGAGGAAGGCCTGCTCAAAGTTTGTACAACGCAGAGAGCATACCGCTTAAGCTTATACCCACACTAGCGGTAACGTTGGATGGGCCACGGTTTTCTATCCTTAATCTTATTTTTGATTGATCACGCCTTATTGGGTATAAATATAGAAAGAATAAAATGATAAGGGGTTGATTTTTGATGTACTCAGCTAATCCTTCCCGTTATACAGCTATGAAGTACAATCGCTTGGGCCGGAGCGGCCTAAAGCTTCCCGCAGTATCCTTAGGGCTTTGGCATAACTTTGGGGACGTGGACAATATATCCAACATGAAGGCACTCGTTACGAAAGCCTTCGATTTAGGCATCACGCATTTTGATTTAGCGAATAATTATGGGCCACCTCCCGGATCTGCTGAGAAAAACTTTGGTCGTATTCTGAAAGAAGAATTTCACACCTATCGGGATGAGTTGATTATCTCAACCAAGGCCGGATATGGTATGTGGGAAGGCCCCTATGGTGACTTCGGCTCAAGAAAATATATTCTGGCAAGTCTGGATCAGAGCCTAAAACGGTTAGGTCTTGATTATGTGGATATCTTTTATCATCACCGTCCCGATCCCGACACCCCTATTGAAGAGAGCATGCTGGCGCTGGACAGTGCAGTAAGACAAGGAAAAGCACTCTACGTGGGCCTATCCAATTACAAGCGTGAGCAGCTCAAAGAAGCCTATGCCATTTTGAAATCGCTTAAAACACCCTTTGTCATCCATCAGCCCAGCTATTCCATTTTAAATCGCTGGATAGAGGACGACGGATTAAGGGATTATGCGGCAGAGATCGGTATTGGACTCATTGCCTTTAGTCCTCTGGCCCAAGGCATGCTCACCAATCGCTATCTCAGTGGAATACCCGAAGATTCCCGCGCAGGGAGAGGTGTTTCCCCCTTCCTGACCAAGGCCAAAATAACCCCCCAACAATTGACCATGGTTTCCAAGCTCAATGATATTGCACAAAACCGTGGCCAGACCCTTGCTCAAATGGCATTGTCCTGGGTTTTGAGAGAGGGAAAGGTTGCGTCAGTATTAATTGGTGCCAGTAAAATCTCACAGCTTGAAGACAATGTCCGTTGCATCCATAGCCCGGAATTTACCGCGGATGAACTTAAGGCTATTGATGAAGCCATCACCTTATTATAGTCCACTGGTCTGGTAACGATTAAACAAGTATTAAGTAAAACATTCAAGGACAGGATGCGCAAGGTATCTTGTCCTTGTTTTTTTACGGATCGAGGCTTGTGTTGCACTCTAGTGGGAATCCACCTTTATTGTGAATATTAACAAGGTTCCCGGGACCTGCCACCTTTAGGCGCTCGCAATCTTCGATTTGCGCAAGCGGGTGGTGTGGAACAAGGGTGCAAAGCATACTATGCTTAATTAAAATTCCGCAGCCTGTTTCCGAAGCTGTTTAGCTTTTCACTAGGTTCATACTTTGTCCGGTAGCAAACATCGTCCAAAAATAAAAAGCTTCC
>JAEYPI010000141.1 GCA_023410885.1 Bacillota bacterium | reverse complement strand
AAACCACATCTACCTGGCCATATGGTGTTCCGGAAAGATGGATATTAACATAGGGCTTTAGCACGGGTACTTCAGGAAAGAAGACCTCTCGTGCCAGCTTCCATCCGCGTTCGGGCGTACCCTGAAACCAGTTGGGGTTTTCCATGGCAATATCATGCACGCCGCTTATAGCATAGTTGTGGTTGTAGCGGGCGGTAGCCAGGTCGTAGTTACCTTTTGCAAGGGCGATAGTCGTCTCCGGTTGACCCTCCGGTGTTCCGTTGGCTTTCACAAAGTCCCAGAAAACCGATATAATTTCCCGATATTTTCGACAGATGACAGAATTATAATTGAGCAGGGGGAAGTAAGGACGCGCCTCTTCAAGTAAGGGCTTGATGTCTTCAGGATTTTTCTCAAGCACCTCTTTAGCTGCCCCCCACCCTAGGACACCAAACTTTTCAAGTGCAGATTGGGGGAGTTTGAATTTCGGTGAGTCAGGAGCCAGCGTATGTTCAACAAACCAGTTTCCAGATTCATTGATAATCATCTTACTACCCGCCATGTACTTCAGATACATAGAAGTGCGGAGCATATCGTAGCGATGGGAATCACTGTTAGGCAGCCATGCGTAGTGCTCATGTGCCAGATGAGAACCCCATAGCGGGAGATTGTGTTGCCTGTATAGTCCTCTTGAAAAGCTGCTTGAGAAATTAAGGCTTGGAAATGCAAAGTCTTCTACAACAGGCATATCCGCTCCACCAAGCACTTCATAATCAAGATGGAAGTTACTGCTGGTGGCCATAACAAACCCCCATCCATTGGCATGGCGCTCATCCACGTGGGCACGCACCTGATTCATCAGGTGATCGACCAGAGAACCAAGGGTAAGCTTCTCGTTTAGGGCGAGAAGTTCACGGACGTCATTGAGGGCTATGTTAAAGCGCTCGCCAAAATCATAGCCAAGGTAGAACTCGCCGCCTTCCTCTGTCATTTTGTGCACCCATTCTGTTTCTGCATTTGTATAAAGCAGCGCCGTATATATGCCACGCTTCTTTGCTTCTCTGATAAAACGGACGATACCAGCTCCGAAACGGTCCTTGTGAACATCAAAAATGTCTTTGTACTCTGAGGTGACAAGATTTTTGCAATTCTCCCAGTCGGGCGCAGGAATATGAACGCCTATTTCATCCAGTGCGTAAAACCATTCGGCGATCAGGCGGGGAGAAAAACCCCGTGCACCACCCCATACCTGTGCTAGATTGCCCTGATTATCTTCAACAATCTTTTCAATCATATCCATTGGACCGAAATACTGACTTTGCCAGGTATAATGTCCAATCATTGTACACAACAACGTATCGGTATCTGTGGGATATACACCGGAACCAACAAATATCCCTTCTGGGGGAAGCTTGATACTGGCCATCAACCATACCTCTTTCCTTATTCATTATTTTTGATTGGGAAGAGCTTCTAAATATTCATATGAAAGGGATTTAAAACTATAGATTAGTGTTTTATAAAGGATAGAAGGAAAGCACATTTCTCAAGGCCATTATACGGAGACACTCATCTTTAAATCAATACACATTTTTTTATTCGATGTACATAATTTTCGTCTGAGTGATTTGGAGCTACCTCTAATATTTCACACTACTCATTTTTTTCATAAAATTGTTATGCTTATAAGGCTATGCTATACTTTATGCAGATTATTGGATCTATCCTTTATCTCACTTTTACATAAGGCCAGGAGGTATATATGAGAATTCATTGCGATTATCCTGGAGGTAACATTAAAGTTTTACAAATGTATAAAAATCAAATCAAGCTGGAGCAGGAGCTGCGGGACACACCCCAGTGGTGGTTTTATTGGGGCTTTTGTGTTGAAGCACCAACAGCGGGTGACTATGTTTTTGAATTCTGCAACGGAGATGTAATCGGTCCCTGGGGGCCCGCTATAAGCTTTGACCGAACGAACTGGAATTGGGCAGGCAAAAATTCAAGGATTAGTCCCTCATCCTTCAGCTACGCTTTTGATGGAACTGAGAAGGCGGTCTTTTTTTGCTTCTCCCTTCCCTATCAGGTTCAAGACTTTGAACGATTTTTTGCCCGGAACACAAATGTAAGCTTTTTAAAAAGAGATATCCTTACAAAATCAGAAAAAAGCCGTGAGGTTCCAATATTAGTAATGGGCAATCCAGAGGTGAAAAAACATATTTTTCTCAGCTGCCGTCATCACGCCTGTGAGTCTGTTGCATCCTATGTCCTTGAGGGCTTCCTTGAATATGTTATACATCATGACAAAGGTATGCTTCTGGAAAACTATCAGCTTCATATAGTCCCCTTTATTGATATTGATGGTGTTGAAGAAGGCGACCAGGGCAAGGCCAGAGTCCCCCATGACCATAACAGGGATTATATTGAGCAACCCGTTTACAGGTCAACAGCAGCCTGGATGGAATATGCCCGAGAAAGAGTGCCGGCAATATACATAGACCTCCATTGTCCCTGGAAATGGGGAGTTGCTGATAATATCCCTGAGCAGAGGAACAATCGTCCGTTTTTTACAAAAAGAATGCCCCCTATTAAGGAAGAATTAGAGAAGCTTGAAGGAATCCTATCCAGAATCAGTCTCAATAACCCCAAAGGCTCCAAAGTCATTTTCCGACCTGAATATGATATTTCTATTGGGGAAGATTGGTTTAAACCCGGAGAGCCTACTTCCTGTGAGTTTTTCGAAAAATTGGGTTCAAGGATTTGTGCTACCTTGGAGTACCCTTATTTTGGCACAGAGGATATGATCATCACCCAGCGAAATTCAAGAGAATTTGGACAAGACTTAGCTAAGGCATTGGAAGCGTATCTTTTAAAATAAGAAGGAGCGAGTACGTATGGAAAATATAGTAAAGGACTTTGTTGTAATCGGGGGTGGCATGGCAGGTATATGCGCTGCCATAGCTGCTGCCCGTAATGGCTTGAAGGTTGCTCTTGTACACGAGAGGGCAGTTCTTGGCGGAAATGCCTCCAGTGAAATCAGAGTATGGTGCTGTGGGGCCACCGGCGGAGGAAATCAGTTTGCAGAGGAAACCGGAATCATCGGCGAAATGAAGCTGGAAAACCTTTATAAAAACCCTGAAGGAAACCCGTTATTCTGGGATTCCATACTGCTTGATTTTGTCAGACGAGAGAAGAATATTGAACTGTTTTTGAATACCACTGTTAATAAGGTCGCCATGCAAACGACTTCTATTATAAAAAGCTGCACCGGATGGCAAATGGCATCGGAACGTGAGCTAGTTTTCAATGCACCTTTTTTCGCCGACTGCACCGGTGATGGTACTGTCGGCTTTATGGCAGGTGCTGAATACAGAGTTGGCCGGGAAGGCAGCGGTGAGTTGAGTGAGACCATGGCTCCCGATAAGGAAGACAGCCACACTTTAGGAAATAGTATTTTCTTCTACACCAAGAAAACAGACAAAAAGGTCAGGTATGTCAAACCAGACTTTGCCTATAATTGGGAAAAGGTAAAAGAAATTCTTCAAATTGGAGACCGCCAGGTCAGTGAACATTACTCAGGATGTGACTATTGGTGGTTTGAGTATGGCGGTATTTTTGATACCATCCATGACAATGAAAAAATCAAAGAGGAGCTTCAAAGGCTTGTTTACGGTATTTGGGACTATATCAAAAACAGCGGTGAGTTTGATGCAGACTATTATACACTGGAGTGGATATCCTATATTCCCGGAAAAAGAGAATCCCGGAGGTTTGTTGGAGATTACATTTTAAAGCAGCAGGACCTGGAAATGCAGAGGATTTTTGAGGATGCGGTATGTTACGGCGGTTGGAGCATCGATACCCATCCCTCTGAAGGCATTTATTCTAAAGAAGCACCCTGCAAGCAAATACGTGTTGGTGCTTATACAATCCCCTTTAGATCCTTATATTCTAAAAACATCGATAATCTTTTATTTGCAGGAAGAAATATTAGCACAAGCCATATTGCTTATGCTTCCACCCGGGTTATGAATACAACCTCCTTGATGGGCCATGCCATTGGTACAGCTGCCTATTTCTGTACAAAGCATAATGCCTCCCCCAGAGAAATATACAGCAATAATCAATACCTGGCCGAATACCAGTCAAAGCTCTCTAAAGAGGACTGCTATATTATTGGAAGGAAAAATACCGATGCCTTTGATCTGGCAAGAAATGCATCAATAACAGCTTCTTCTGTCAGAAAGCTTGAAAACTTTATTTCAAGCGAAACAGTAGGTCTGAACAACGGTATGGTTATTCTATTCCCTTGCCGTGAAAGGGTAGATACCTTATCATTAAAGCTGGATGTATTAAACGACACAAAAATAGCCCTATCCCTCTATGAATCTGTGATCCCTCAGAATTTCAAGCCTGAAAAGCTAATAAAGGATGTTGAATTAAACGTCTGCAAAGCCCGGGATTTCTGGCTTGACATTCCTTTAGAGCATACGTTCACAGGCTTTCTGGCCGTTCAATTACATAGCACCCCCTTTGTAAGGCTCCACACCTCAAAGGAAAGCTTTACAGGCGTTTTTGGTTATGAAAAAGCAACATGCCATCCCTATGTTAATCCTTGCTTTAGAATGACCCCTTCCGAGGCCATAAACACTGTTGATAATATCATAAACGGATATAACCGGCCTTATTTACTCCCCAATTTATGGATTTCAGATAAGCTGGATAAAAACACTTCACAGTTTGTTGAGCTGGCGTTTGAAAATCAACAAACTGTGAACGAGGTTATACTCTTTTTTAATCCCGATTTCAATGCTCTGAGAAATAATCTCCGCCCCACTTGGACTCTGCCCGTAGATTCCATTATGCCGGGTGAGCTCGTCAAGGAATACAGGTTAATTGGATACAGCAAGGATAATATCGAGGTGCTGGCACATGAAAAAAATAATTACCGCAGGTATGTGCGTCATGAAACAGGGAGCAAAAAAATCGATAAATTAAGAATTGAGGTTATTGATACATGGGGAAATCCTTATGCGGAAATCTTTGAGGTCAGAATTTACTAATCGATTCAAATGGAAGCGGGTAAAAAGTGGATTCAAACCACTTTTTACCCTGTTATGATTTCATCAATAAAGACAGATTGATAGCCATGGTTCAGCAAATAAGAAAAAGCAAGCTCCAGCTTGTTTTCAAAATCAGGCTGATACCATGGATAATCCCTGTAATAGTATTGCTCATGTATCATCAGTTCAATATGCTCTTTACCAATATGAGCCGATAAATCCTTTTCCACATCTTCAGCAGCTACCTTATTTACGATCATATCGATATTGAAAAAATACATTTTATTGTTATCATCAAAAAAGTATGGCTTGTTATATAAAGCTTTGTAAACTTCATATTTTAGACCATAGCAGTCTCTTGGATTTTCTTTTGTGCCAAATATCCCAACCAATCCGCATATGCCTGCATCACGCAATGCCAATACACCATCGTTTGTCGTGTCACAACAATGTATTGTCGTATATAAGTTTAAGGTTTGTTCGCCTGCAAATCGGATTATTTCATTGTGAACCAGCCTGCAATCATGATGCACCTCATCATAGCCTGAATGCTTATATGGAGGCATGGGGATTTCACTTCGGGAATGAAAGGAAAGCTGGAGCCAGCTTGAGTTTTCAATCCATTCGCTTTTATACCTGTCAGGCATATCTGACAAGGTGAAATCATCGGTTTGATAAAATAAATTAAGCTGAACCTTCACCCTGTATTTTTCATGCAAGCGCTTATACATTGACAAATACGGATTTTCAAATATCGAATGATAGCTGCTGTTTGTAATATCCTTTAAAAAAATAATATTATCATCAACTGAAAATCTGAAATTCATTAACCGT
>JAEYPI010000134.1 GCA_023410885.1 Bacillota bacterium | reverse complement strand
AGCCCCCGTCGTGAAAGGCTCAAGGCCTTTTGAAGGACAGGCTCCCCATACATGGGCTGAGCATAACTCAAATTGTAGCGGGCACCTGCGGGAAGCTTGGGATGAGTAATGCCAATACCATGGGTGTCTTGTGATACCATGAGTATGCTACCATCCCCATTCATTACAGGCATGACTGTTTTTAAAGGCGTGAAAACAGTGCGTGTTGAAATTTTCCGGTAATTCACTTCAATACGAGCGGTTGGAAAAAGCACATGGATAAGATTTCCCTCATGAAGATTGCCCAAGAGCTTTTCATCTTCCTCAGAGGCATCAGTAAATAAATCCTCGACTGGAATAGCCTCCCATCCTATCATAATTTCTTCATAATCATTTTCATTTTCTTTGATGTTAATATTAAATCGGTTGATGTCATCCTGCCCCCAGGTATTGTTTTCATAGAGCGTATAGGCAGCCCCTCGAAGGTAGGTGCGCATTTCGGCTTTAACATCCATAATGATTTTATTATTGGGCCTTATAGGACCTCCCAATCGATGGGGTCCTTCACTAAAGCCTGTTGAAGACAACGAAAAATACTCAATATTGGTTGACCCAAAGCGGGTGTCAAGGCTATCAATCGCATCGACAACCTTCTTATCAAGCCAGGGCCATTCAATGGGCAGTTCACTTTTAGGGATAAGGGATATTGCCAAAACAAGCACCATGATAAGAGGAATTGTAAAAAGCATGTAATACCCAAGCTTTAGATTTTCAGCTACCAGCCCCAGTTTCTTTTTCTTTACGAAGACCTGCTTGAGATAGGTGAGAATCGTCAAGATGCTGAACAAGGAAAACAGTACCTGGTTTTCTTTGGCTGTCATGTAATAAGTAAAGAGCGCCATAGCAATTGTGATACCTGTTATGATAAAAAAACTGGAGCGATTTTTAAAAAGGAGTGTCACAATATACGCAGCTATTAAAATAGATAACGCCATAAAGCAATGGGTAAACAGCAGCATATCCGGCCCCTGACGAGGACTGTTATAGAAGATGTTATACCAAAGCTCAATAATCCCCTCTACAATATAAAGAACCGGTTTTGAAAGCGGAGTGTCCACCCAGCAGAGAAAGGTTATTATAGCCGTTGCCAATCCGGTTAAGGTAACAAATAATATTCTGGTGATCCGCGTTAAAAAGATGAGGTTCATTAGGGCAAAAGCAACCATCGAGATAACCAGAATTTCTAGAAGCGGAATCTGCGGGTATAAAATAACTGCCATATAGACAACCAAAAGCGCATGATAGGCGAACGCGACAATCAAGTTTGAAAAGCTCTCAAGCTTAGACTTCATAGGCCTTTTCCTCCACCTTTACTGCATCCTCTTTCGCTTCATAATGGCAGTATTCCATCTTAAGCAGAGAAGGCTCCAGCTTAAAAGCACGAATATGATTTTTTATCAGTAGGTCTTCAAGGGCCTGGCAAGCTTCCGACTCATTATCATTCACATCTAGAAGCTGGATATAGTAAAGCTCCATCTCAAAACCTCTACTCTTGACCTGCATGGCGGTGTTAATTAATTCCCCATCGAGGTTTAGGGTAAAGAGATATACCAGTGTACTGCCCGGAGCAGCATCGGTGAAATATTTGAGACCCTGGTTAAAATTATCATTCTGATTAAATTTGACCTCCGACAAAAAGTTATAAAGCTCTTGAAATGCTAGTGCATTGTTAGCTCTGAGAATGTTGGGTTCATCCTTATAAAAGCAAAGCCTGACATTGACATTGGCTTTAATCAAAAAGCTTATCAAGGATAGCATTTCTTCAATAATGCAGTCCTCTTTAAGGAGGGTGGCCTCATCCATCTTTTCGGGATTTTGAAGATTAAGGATGACCATGGCATCGCTATCTAACGCATTGCGCATTTCCTTAACCATGGTTTTACTTAGCTTGGAGGAAAGCTTCCAGTGAATTTTTCTAAAACTGTCACCATAAGCATATTCGCGTATATCAACCAGCTCTTCATTACCTATCTCCCAATGATCGGCAGTCAGTTCCCCATCCGTTATGCGCGTTACAGGCAAGACCTTATAATGGAGGTCAACAATTCTGGGCTTTACCAAAATATTTTTTTTCTCCATTGGATAAATCGTAAATGAGAATAGCCCCAGCAGATCACTGATATGAATACTCTTGACACCAATATCATACCGGCCCCTATAAAGGAGCGGCATCCTGTACTCAAATTCACGGGTTGAGAAAGGAGCTAAATGAAGTCGCATGCTCTTCAAATTTTTACAGAGTATTTTCCCCTCCATTTTCATCCTCACTGTAATATAGGGCATATATAAGAAAGAGCTATTTTGCAGGATGAGTTGATAATGCGCATACTCCCCTTTAATGAAGGTTCGCTCATTGAGGCGCTCACTCACGCGAAAGAAAACACATATGACAACAAGATGTACTAACGACATAACAGGAAGAGCCAATACCAAATAGAAAAGCATATAAGGGAAATACCCACCAAAAAAGTACACATAAATAAGGCTAAGAAGAAGTATAAACAAATAACGGATGATATTCTGCCGATGGTTATGCTTCTCGATACTGGCCATAGATTGGTCATCATCAGGTTCAAGCCTTGGCATAAGGAGTGCTCCCTTCTCGATATGGCTCAAAACAATTACGCTTTGGTCGTACTTAAAAGCGGTATTTTCTGTGTTTTAATGATATCTGTGATAATGCTTTCATTGGTGACACGCTTTATTTTAGCCTCCTGCTTCAGCATGAGGCGATGACTCAAAACGGGTACCGCCAAATCGCGAATGTCTTCCGGAATGACAAAATCACGGCCATCAAAAAGTGCTGAGGCCTGCGCTGCACGAAACAGGCTGATAGCGGCACGGGGGCTACATCCCAACATGGTGTGCTCATGGCGCCGTGTAGCTGATATGAGATCAATAATATAACCGGCAAGGCTTTCCTCCACTTTAATATCTCGCACCATTCTCTGCAGGGCAATCAGCTCTTCCAGGGAAACTACTGATTCAAGTGCATTTAAGGGATTGCTTTTCTGGAAGCGATAAAGGATACTGACTTCCTCCGACTTTGACGGATAACCCATTGTAATCTTCATAAGGAAGCGATCCAGTTGTGCTTCGGGCAAGGGATAAGTGCCCATATACTCGACCGGGTTCTGAGTGGCAATAACCATAAAGGGCTCAGGAACCTTGTAGGTTTTTCCATCAACAGTAACCTGTTTTTCTTCCATGACCTCCAGCATACTCGCCTGGGTTTTTGGGGAGGTTCGATTAATCTCATCAGCAAGAATGACATTACTCATAATATTGCCATGGCGATACTCAAATTCATTGGTCCTTTGGTTATAAACCGTAAACC
>JAEYPI010000022.1 GCA_023410885.1 Bacillota bacterium | reverse complement strand
AATCCGACACATTGGCAATACCCCACTGTGAAACATTGTTCTTATCAAATTTCTGGGATGTTGAATTGTTGCCGTTAGCATCCAGCGTGAGCAGCTTGGCTGCTTCAAGCAAGTCATTCCAGGTCCAGTCATCAGAAGGCGGATTCACACCAGCAGCTTTAAACATATCGACATTGTACGCCATGACGATAACATTCATATCCTGAGGCAGCGCAACAACCTCGCTGTCATATGAGCAGAGTTCTATAGCAGCGGGATTGAACATGCCGATATCAAAGCTGTCATCGCTCTTATCCAGTTCGCCTACATTCTTTAAAAACCCCAGGGAAGCGAAATAGGACAGAAATGCCGTGGTAGACATTGCAAAGGTGTCAGGAGCCTGACCACCGGCCGATTCGGTTCTAAGCTTTTCCCAATATGTACCCCAGTCGGATGCGTTGGCTACAACATCTACATTGGGATATTGCTCCTTGAATTGGGCAATCTGCTTGTTGATGGCCTCAAGCTGGGAAGCATCTCCCCAGAAATTGTACTTAATTTTTCCGGAAACAACTGTCGGAGTTTGGGATGTTTCTACAGGCTTTGCAGAATCACTTGGGCTCTGAGATGCGGGGTCCGATACCGGTTTGTTGCTCCCGCAACCTGTTACCATAGAAATGACCATAACCAGACATAACACAGCTGCAATCATCTTCTTAAAACTTGAGCTCTTCATAGTTTCTCCTCCTCAAATTCCATTACTTCAATCTATTTTAAGTTAAATAGATTCGAGTTCAGTTCTATCCCTTAATGGCCCCCACCGTCAATCCGCCTATAAAATACTTTTGTGCGCTGAAGAAGATGAGTAGTGACGGAATAGATGTAATCACTGTTACCGCCGCCAGCCAATGTGCATTTGATCTTCCCGACACAACCGTGCTGTTTATGAAGGCCAGACCAATGGAAATAGTAAATTTCTCGGGTGTTCTTAAGAAAATCATAGGCGTGAAATAATCTCCCCAGGCTGCCACAAAGGCCAATATGGCGACAGCTGCTATTGCCGGTTTCAGCATGGGAACAATGATTTTGATAAATATCCTGAGGAACCCGGCCCCGTCAATTAATGCCGCTTCATCCAAGTCCCTGGGGATTGAGAGTATAAACTGCCTGAAAAGGAACATATACATAGCGCTTCCAAAGAACGGCTCCACAATCAGTGCCAGAAAGTTGTCCACAAACCCCAATTTGCCATAGATGACATACACAGGAATGATTTTCGCGTAAATGGGTATGAACATGGTGCACATGATAGCTGCAAACCAGAAGTTCTTTCCCTTTCCATTAAATCTGGAAAAGCCGTATGCAATAAAGCTGCAGGAAACAACAATACCCAGAACAATCATGGAAGTCGTAAACATAGAATTGAACAGCCACCTGACCAGCGGAAGATCTAATTTGTCCCATATATCCACATAATTAACCCATTGCGGGTTATCAGGAACAAACTTCGGAGGAAGCGCCTGTGTTTCCCAATAGGTTTTCAAGGAATTCCCAATGATCTGCAAAAGCGGAAGTAAATAAACAGCCGCAAGCAAAATAAGAAGCAGATAGAGCAACGTATGGTTGAACTTTGTTTTCAGGCTGACACTTTTCATTACTTTTCTCCCCCTTCGTAATGCACCCAGGACTGGGAACTCTTCATGGATAATACGGTAAAGAGTATCATGATAAAGAAAAGCATGACAGCCTGCGCGGAGGCATACCCTAATTGAGAATGTCTGAACCCGTCAAGGTACAGCTTATATACATAGAATGTGGACGCCCCCTGGGGTCCTCCCTGTGTAATGATGGCGGAAGGCGTAAACAATTGGAAAATGAACGTGGCTTCGATAATCAGATTGTAAAGAATGGACGGTGTCAATAGGGGAAGGGTTATGCCGAAGAATTTCTGAACAGCGTTTGCACCGTCTATATCGGCCGATTCGTAGTAAGACGGTGAAATACCCTGGAGATTGGCCAGGTAGATGACCATTCCTCTGCCCACCGACCACAGTCCGACAAGAACAATGGACATTTTGACAACCGATGGATCGAACAGCCAGTTGACAGGCTGTAATCCAATTAAGATCAATACTCTGTTCAAAAGACCATACTTATTACTAAGCAGAGATGAGATGATAATGGCAGCCGCAACCTGGGGTAAAAGCGTTGGGATATAATAGATGGTTCTGAAAAGCCCTATCCCCTTTAAATTACGATTGAGCAGCACCGCCAGCATCAGCGCGACAATAAGGTTCAGCGGCAGCTGGAACACCAGCATGTACAAAGTATTACCTAAGGCCTGCCAGAAGCTTTTGTCAGTAAACATTCGTGCATAATTTTCTATTCCAATAAAGGTTGCCTGGGTGAACCCATTAAACTTGAACAGACTCAACACAAACGCATAGATAATGGGGATAAACTGGAATACTAAAAAACCCAGAATTCCCGGCCATATGAACATATACAGGTATTTGGTGTTCTTCTTGTCCATTTAATCACCTTCAATTATTTATTAAAACAATCCTGTTGCCAGCTCAGTAAAATTCGGACAAGTCAACGACTCTCCCCTCTTCAATGGACCGCTCAGCTGCGAAGGCCGTCAGCAGTGCATCCTCCGAACGTTGGATATCGGCATATGGCTTTAAGCCTTGTTCAATGCACGCCATGAACTCTATCCTCTGTCTCTGGCACCCAATATGGCCAAAATCTCCGCCATCTTCATGTCGATTAAGGCTATACTTGAAGCCTTCGGCGCGCTCACCGCCATATATTCCAAATTCCTCGTCCCTTCTGATGATCAGTTGTTTGCCATTAGTACCGATAAAGCCAATTTCCAGCCCATCACCGGAAGCATTTTCAGGTTTGAGATACATGCAAAGATTAAGGTTCGCTTTTGCGCCGTTTTCATATTCGATAGCTACAATAGCATGATCGACGATGCTGATATCATTGATGACCCTGGGCGGACTCACGGAATAGCTGCAATCGATCAGACATTCCTCTCCGTTTTTGTAAACATGCTGCCCGCCAAAGGCAAATACCCGTTTAGGCCTTGAACCAATCATCCAATTAAAGATATCAAAATGATGGCAATCTTTTTCAATAATGGCTCCCCCCGATTTGTTTCTGTCATAAAACCAGGGCTCCTGGGGGAAACACTGTCTGTATTCCTTGCACCAGCCAAGCATCACATGTCCCAGTTCATTTTCTTCTTGCAGCTTCCTGGCAATAGTTCTATAGAGATTTGAATATCGGTAAACAAGTCCTATTTGTACGACGCGATCACTTATATCAGCCTCAGCCTTCACGCGCTTGTAGCCCTCCGGACTGATGGTGACTGGTTTTTCCAACAATACATGCTTACCGGATCTGATGGATTGCACCAGAAGTTCCTCGTGCAGATGCCCCGGAACTGCTATGACAACAGCCTCAACAGAGGGATCTGAAAGGACATCCTGATAATGATTGTAATAGTGCGGATCGTTGTTATGTAACTGTTTACGTGCTCTTTCTGCTGCCGTCGGATTAAGATCACACATGGCAACAACACGCGCACCTTCAAGTGCATCAAATCCTCTCAGATGGCCGGTTCCCATATCTCCTAAACCAATGATAGCAATTCCAGTCTTTTTCATTTTGCCTCCTAAAGCCCGATAAACGCTTTAAACAATAATGGCCAAGTTTTCGTAAACCGTTTTACCCATTCAGTATAGCATCATATTTATGCAATGTAAATAGTATACCATGTAATTTATATATCTTTTTGTTGATTTTCTCCAAATTGTAAGCTATATTTAAAAACGCATTTTTATCAGATAATGTATATTTTAGTAAAATCACTAATACAATAATGAAATCCTATTTGCTTTTTTACGGACATTGTAATATGATAGAGGTGTAGATGTAACGTAACCGATTTACTACGAAATTCTGGAGGCACTTATGATAACCATAAAAGATGTAGCCAATAGAGCGGGAGTATCGACTGCTACCGTATCAAGAATCATAAACGGTGATAAAACCTATAAAACAACCGATGAAACCCGCAAAAGGGTCTGGGAAGCAGTCAAGGAATTGAACTACATTCCAAATCAGCTTGCTAAGAATCTTTCCTATCAAAAAGACAAAAACAAAACCCGCCAGTCCAACTATACAATAGGATGCATCCTTTGCATTACGACAGAAAAGTACTCCGACCCCTACTATATGGCTATTCTGTCCGGCATCGAAGCCAAGCTTTCAGAAGAAGGTCTGTCTATAAACCTGCTAAGGTCTCATAGAGAGCTTGAAGATAAAACCATACTTCTGAATCTACTCAGTGAAAACCTGTCCGGGCTAATCCTGATGGAAAGTCTTAATGATGAAATGTACAATCAGATTAAAGCCAATGTGGGTTGCATTGTCGGCATCGATACCAACCATGACGACATCGACAATATTCGCTATGACCGACTGGAAGCCGGTGAGAAGGCTGTATCCCATCTGATTGAAAAAGGTCATAAAAGAATCGGTTTTCTCGGTGCCCTCTCTTCAGGCAAACATAAGGAGAAACGCTATAAGGGTTATCTGAATGCGCTGGCTGAGGCCGGCATCAAGGAAGAACCCAGCATTGTAAAGGATACAAGATGGAGCAGGAGAGAATGCCACAAAGCGACACTTGAAATACTTGACTCGCCGAATCCACCCACTGCCCTATTTGCCGCAAGCGATTTAATGGGTATGGTGGCCCTCAACGCCATATATGAAAGAGGCCTCCGGGTTCCGGATGATATCTCGGTTATCGGTGTCAGCAATATTGAAATGTCCAATTACACCAATCCTCCTTTAAGCACCATTGATGTACCCAAAAAGGAGATGGGCATGGTAGCTGCCGAAATGCTCTTATACCGGTTAAAAGGCAACAAATCCTCACCCAGAACCATCATACTTCCCACAGAGCTGATTGCGCGTGAATCCACAAGAAATACGGATAGGCTCTGAAAAATAGAACAAGACTCCTTCTCATTTTTGCAAAACATTGCAATCATCTATAAATGCCCCTTATCGTCTATGCCAGTCAGGTTGACGCGAAAATTTGTTTTTCTCGTCCGCCTTACAGACATTGACCTTATTTTGTTATACGCAAATTTGGAAGAGGAGGCATGATGTCTAAGAAAATGAATACATTCGAAAGGCAATGGTCCAGAACCCAGACCCCTCCTAATTTGGATAGCCGAGGTGGAGCTTTACTGAGCTTTAGGGATAGCACCTATCGGGAATTTTTTTAATCCTTCTCAGATCACCAAACCAGAACTGAAAGGAGGCATGTAATTCCTCGTTTTATTTGATTTAATAGGTGGGCTTTAAGATGATAATCCCTTTAAATACTCAATAAAACAGGAGGTTTTATTATGTTAGAAAAAAATATCAAAACCACGCTTTGTATGATAATTATGTTTTCGTTAGTCATTTCCTCTGCTGTTTCTTTTTCTCTGGCACCTCCGGTATCGGCAGCAACAACAGCGTTCTATCCGACCGAAATAAATGATGTTTTGTACAATCCTTATATGGGATGGGTGCCCTGGGCTACCACCACCTCCTACTCACAAAACCATACCATGGTTTACGCAGCGCTTTCCTGGAAGGAACTTGAGCCCAATGCAAGAGGCACCTACAACTGGGCGGACTTTGAAAGCAAAAATAATTTTAGTTATTGGCGAAGTAAGGGAGTTAAAATCAATATCCGTTTTATTATGGATACACCTACATCCGTTGCCCACAGAGATATCCCCGACTGGTTGTACAATAGCATGGGCTCTAACAAGGGAACCGTCTATAACGCTTCGATTGGGCAGGGATTCAGCCCCAATTACAATGACTCCTACCTAATCAGTGAGCATAAGCGGGTTATCCAAGCTTTGGGAGAACGTTATAAAAATGACAGCAGTATCGCATTCATACAATTGGGCAGCCTTGGCCACTGGGGCGAATGGCATTGCTGGCCTTACAGTCCTTCAACGGGAACCTTCCCATCCCTGAATGTTTCAAATCAGTATGTTCAACACTATATTGACGTCTTCCCCACCGACAAGCTGACCATGAGAAGAGGCTATCAGATGGCCAAAGACAACGGTTTTGGTTTATTTAACGATATGTTCGGCGACACAGCTTCCCTTGACTCATCGGGCTGGGGCTGGCTTTGGCAGATTAATAATGGTTATACTGATGACATCGGACAGTCACAACCGTCAATGCCGGACTTCTGGAAGTCAGGTCCTGCAGGCGGAGAGTTTGCAAATGGCAATGCCGCGCAATACTTAGCTAGCAGTACTATTAATGAAACAATTAGACAGGCCCAGATAAGCCATACAAGCTGGCTTGGCCCTTGCACTCCCGCATCCATGGCTTCAGGCTGCCCTGAACAGGCAAACCTGGACAGACTGATGAAGACCATGGGATACCGATTTGTTCTTACCTCCGTCTCCCACAATGACACAGCAACAAAGGGAAGTTCGCTTTCAGTAACCATGAACTGGAATAACAAGGGCGTTGCGCCATTCTATTTCAACTGGCCTGTAGAACTGTCGTTAGCCGACAGTAGCGGCAATATTGTGTCAGGTTCCAAAACACAAGCCGCCGGCATTGACATCAGAAACTGGCTACCTGGAACCAATAGTGCCACCGCATCGGTTAAGGTTCCTTCAGACCTCGCGAGCGGCACCTACAAATTATGTGTCGCCATACTTGACCCTGCTACAGATAATCCTGCAATAAAACTAGCAATAGACGGAAAGAGAAGTGACGGAAGATACACTCTTGGAAATGTCGTGGTAAGTTCTGAAGGTTCAACACCATCGCCAACACCCTCCCCCGTTGAAATCACAATAGACGGCAATGCATCAGACTGGAACGGTATCACCCCTATTGCCACCGCATCGGGTCAAACAGCTGCCACAATCAAGGTAACCAACGATGCTAACTATCTGTATTTCTGTGTACAAGGCGAGAATTTGGGTGCTTACTACGAATTATTTCTTGATACGGATAATAACTCGTCAACCGGTTATGTTGAAGGCACATGGAACTCCACAGGCATAGACTACATGATTGAAAACGGAACCCTGTACAAAAGCACCGGCCGTTCCTGGGCATGGAGTTCCCTTGGCACATCAAATGTATTTACTTCGAAAAACGCTTCAGTGTGTGAACTCAGAATAGCTAGATCTGCGTTGACTGGTCTGAACAGCACGATAAAGATTGGTTTCAAGGATATTACTAGCGGGTGGGCACTTGCATGCAGACTCCCTGCCACCGGGACTTTGCCGACCTATACTTTGCAATAATTCAATCTATTCAGTTTGTTCTATAGTTTGGAATGACCAGATCTAAGGAATACCGGCATCAAAGCACCTGACGCCGGTATTCCTGTCTATAATAGGTCAATTTCCTGTCCCATTCAAAAAAAGAGTTTATCACCCCTGCCAATAAAGGTTGTACAATGGCCGAATTTAGCCTATAAATACTTAAAAAAGTGCGGGATAAGATGAGAAAAAAGTTTAATTTTCATATCTTAATGCATTCTTAATGCCAAGGTGGAAATTATAACACTATCCTGATTGAGGACATCAAATCTCTCTAGCTATTCTTTGGTATTAGCAATCAGGTGAAAAGTAAGTCGTGACTAAAGTCCGTTTGATTTGCTGTTCTCACTATAGAATTTGAGGGCTTCCCCTATGAATTTTGTAGCGCCTTTACCGTATTTTTTATCATTGATTTGTGTGTACGCAGGTTTTGTCAAATAAAGGTCTGCCATAAGGCCCCAATAGTTATCTCCCATATCCATCTTGAGAATTGTATGGTATCCCTTGACCCTATCATCCATTTCTTTTACGATCTCCTGAATATCTGCTGAAGAAGGCTCTTTACTTATATCAGATGTTAAGCGTTCGGTTAATTGATTTATTTGAGCCAAATAAAAATCTGCGTTTTCTTTAACTGTCTGATAACCTTCCATAATTGACGGCAAATGATTGAGGTTATTTTTCATAGCTTCGGTGTATTTTTCGATACTACCAAACTCCCTGATTGCCATTTTCGCAATCTCAAGCTCTTTGGATTTCATGTTTGCAAGGTTCTTATCGTATTCATCCACGCTGCCATAATACTTGACAACTTCATCTGCATGTTCCTGCTTAAATGTTCCCAGTGCATTGAAATATT
>JAEYPI010000298.1 GCA_023410885.1 Bacillota bacterium | reverse complement strand
CCTTCACCGTTCCTGAAACCAATGTTACAATTGACTTCTATTACGTGGGTCAAACCGACATCAGCGTACCAGTAACCTATACCATCAATCACTTTTACCGCTCCATCGACTGGAACGAGAACGACAGCAAGGCCTATGGCGAACCCGAGACTGAAACCGGCAGCAGCTTTGCTACCTTAACCGTCACCGGGACTCCGAATCTGAAGCCAGACTCAGAGGGGCATAACAATTATACGCTGACCCGTGCCGAGACTAGCAATACCGTCAATACTTTTGACAGCGGTATCTATTCCATCACTTTATTGGAGGGGGAAGATAATACCATCAACTTCTACTACACCAACCGTATTGACACCCGCGTGGGCACCAGCTATTCCTATACCGTTAAATATATCAATGGCTACACTGGCACAGAGATTGGCACTCCGCTGTCGGGAACCGCTCCGTACGGCACTGAGATGACCGAAGCCCTTGTAGCAAAAACTCTGGGCGACGGCTGGCTCAACGCACGCAGGCCCGGCGGATACAACTCAGGCATCATGAGCCACCTCATCATCTCTGAAGTAGCAGAAAGCAATGTAATTACCGTGACCTACACCTACACTTACGTTCCGGATGATGATGATGACACCTATGATCCTCCAGAGGAGCACAATGAACCCGAAGATCCGGTGGTTGTTGAAATCGAAGATCCAGAGATACCTCTTGGCGGGCTCCCTACCCCCGGGACAACAGATCCTGTAACACCAGCTCCTGTAACGCCAGAACCTGAGACATCTGAAGAAATAGAGATCGTGGATGACGTCGTGCCGCTGGGTAACCTGCCTCAGACCGGTACCATGGCCGATCCCATGAAATCATCACGGCTCTTGGATATGCTGGTCATGAGCCTCTCTCTGACAACCATCGGCGTGATTGTTACCGTCAGGCGAAAGAAGGAGAAAGAACAGAAGCAATAAGAACCCTCAACTGAAATAGAGGTGCGTTCCTTTGGAATGCACCACAAGCCTAGACCCGTAATTAGAGGTGCGTTCCTTTGGAATGCACCACAAGCCTAGTAATTATAGCCGCCCCCCACTCAGACGGGGGCGGTTTTTCAATCCTTAAGCGTTTTGGCTAATTTTAGGATTTTCGTCTATTGTGTTTTACATAATGCATTATGCTTCTGTTAATGGTATAATAGATCGGCATTTGTTTTTTCCAGGAGGTATATAGTATGAAGAAAACACAATATGATGCGATTATTGTCGGATGCGGAACTGCGGGTATTTTTGCCGGTTATGAGCTTCAAAAGCTAATGCCGGGTTTGGATATTCTCATGCTGGAGCAGGGGTATGACATCTATAAAAGAAAATGCCCCATCGTGGACAAGAAGGTGGAATCCTGCATTAGCTGTAATTCTTGCGGCATTATGAACGGATTTGGTGGAGCAGGTGCATTTTCAGATGGAAAATACAACTTTACTACGGAATTTGGCGGATGGCTAAGTGATTACCTCGATGTCCGGGATATCATGAGCCTTATTGAATATGTAGACAGCATCAATGTGGAATTTGGTGCAACACTGCAGCGCTTTTCCACCAGCACTCCCGAGGCCCGTGAGATCTCCAGGAAAGCGCTTTCCCATGACCTCCATCTTTTAGATGCTGAGGTGAAGCATCTGGGTACCGAGAATAACAGGCAAATTCTATCCAGAATCTTTGATTATCTGAATGAGCGGGTTGAAATTTGCTGCAATGCAAGCGTGGAGACCATTGAGAAACAAGGTGATGGCTATAAGATCATTTTGGCCAATGGCGAAGAAGCTTACTGCCGATATATCATAGTTGCCCCCGGCCGCTCCGGTGCTGAATGGTTTGCCAAGCAATGCCGCGATTTAAATCTTCAGCTTATCAATAACCAGGTGGATATCGGTGTGCGCGTTGAGCTGCCGGCCAGAATTTTTGAGAGCATTACAGATATTGTATACGAGTCTAAATTTCTGTACAGAACCAAACAATATGGGGATCTGGTACGGACATTCTGCATGAACCCCTATGGGCATGTGGTAAGTGAAAATGTGGACGGTATTATTACGGTTAACGGGCACAGCTATACGGACCCTTCTTTGAGAAGTGAAAATACCAACTTTGCGTTGTTGGTCAGTAACCGCTTTACAAAGCCTTTTAACGAGCCTTATCAATACGGTAAGCGTATTGCCTCACTTTCCAATATGCTGGGCGGAGGCGTCCTTGTGCAGCGTTTTGGCGACCTGATTAAGGGTAAGAGAACCAACGAGCACCGTTTAGCTCAAAGCTTTACAAAGCCGACAATGAAAGCAACGCCCGGTGACCTGAGTCTGGTGCTTACCAAGCGCCACCTGGATAATATCATCGAGATGATCACCGCGTTGGATAAAATTGCACCGGGAACCGCCAATGCCGATACCCTTCTCTATGGTGTAGAGGTTAAATTCTACAGCTCAAGGTTAATGCTCAATAGCCAGTTTGAAACAGAGCTTCCCAACTTCTTCGCAATAGGCGACGGCGCTGGAATTACCCGTGGACTGTCCCAGGCTGCGGCCAGTGGTGTTCATGTGGCACGCGCTATTTCCGCTAAAGCGTCTGCAAACCAATAAGTATGTAGCACCCTGAAGGATGTTAAAATTTAATGATCTTAATCGAGCAGAAACGGCATGGCTTCTACCATGCCGTTTCACAATATTACAAATGCTGTTGATTTGGGCCCATTGGGACTCATTAATGAATAATGATGAGGCTGGACAATGGGCTTTTTACGTTTGCCCCTAAAGCACGTCCCTCAAAGCTTATTGCTCCATATGGCGGCCCAGGAAACCTGCTGCAGATTGAACGAGCTTTGTTTCCACATCCCCCATTTTGGCTTTCGGATCAGTGGACAGCATGAGTACGGCCCCTATGGCATCGCCTTCTGAAATAATAGGCGAAATAACCTGGCAGGTGTATTTCGTACCTCCCTTTTCATCGCTGATTACCGGAATTCTTTGCGCTTCTGATGATGGGGCGATAAACATATCCCGATTTTCAATAACCTTCTCAATATCCTGGCTCAGGGATTTTTCCAGCAGTTCCTTTTTGGAGCCGCCAGACACGGCGATGATTGAATCTCTATCGGCTACTGCAATAATGTGTCCGCTTGTATTGTGAAGTGATTCTGCGTAAGCTTCTGCAAAATCTCCCAGTTCACCTATTGGCGAGTATTTCTTTAAAATGACTTCCCCTTCTCGATCGGTGTAGATCTCCAAAGGGTCACCTTCCCGAATCCTCAAGGTTCTTCTTATTTCTTTGGGAATGACCACTCTTCCAAGATCATCGATCCTTCTTACAATACCGGTCGCTTTCAAAATATGTGCCTCCTTTCAAGCCCGTTGTCTCAAAATTGTATCGTACATAGTATTGGATAAATTCCTTGATTTATGCAAAAAAGAGAGCTTCCCATGAAAGCTCTCTCCGTAAAGTCTATTTCTCTGATATCAATTGTCTTTTTATGCTCTTTCCAGATACTCACCTGTTCTTGTATCAATACGGATTTTATCTCCCTGATTCACAAAAAGAGGAACCTTAACCTGAGCGCCGGTCTCCACTGTGGCAGGCTTTGATGCGCCTGTTGCCGTGTCTCCTTTAAAGCCGGGTTCTGTTTCAATAATGTCCAACTCCACGAACATAGGGGGCTCGATACCAAAAACATTATCCTTATAGGAAAGGATCTTGCAAACGGTATTTTCCTTGACGAACTTCAGTGTATCGCCGACCTTGGATAAATTGATGGGCATTTGTTCGTAGGTTTCTGTATCCATAAAGTACGCGAGGTCCCCATCGTTATAGAGATATTCCATATCTCTTCTGCTGATTTGGGCTCTTTCAAATTTATCAGAAGGATTAAATGTACGCTCAATTGTAGAACCGGTTATGACATTTCTAATTTTTGTTCTTACAAAAGCCGCACCTTTTCCGGGCTTAACATGTTGAAATTCAATTATCTGAAAAACTTGTCCATCCATTTCAAAGGTAATACCATTTCTAAAATCACCTGCAACTACCATTTAAGTGAACCTCTCTCTCAAAATCGTCAAAATCTTACCATTTTATATTAAGCTATTATGGTTTCTAATGCAAGGGAAAATTAAAGCACAATCATGTCCTTGGTGCTGGTGGTAAAGTTTTTGAACTTGCCATCCACAAGAGCACCCATGTCCTCAATTCTGACACCGCCCAGACCTTCTACATATATACCGGGCTCCACTGTGAATACCATACCGTCCAGAAGCGTATCCTCGCTTTTAAACGAAAGTCTTGGGTCTTCATGGATGAGAAGTCCCACGCCATGGCCCAGACCGTGACCAAAATGCTGGCCATAGCCTGCTTCGGTAATAATATCCCGAGCGACCTTGTCTGCATCAAAGCCGCGCACTCCTGAAGCTAAACACTCCAAAGCCGCTTCCTGCGCTTTTCTAACAATGCCATAGATTTTTTTAAGCTCGTTTGAGGGTTCCCCTACAAATATTGTTCTCGTCATATCGGAGTGATAATGCTGGTAAATAACACCAAAATCTAAAACAATGGCATCCCCGTTCTGAATCACATAATCTGTAGGTGAAGCGTGGCACATGGCCGACCGAGTTCCTCCGGCCACTATGGTATCAAAGGAGGGGCCCTGAGCACCGAGCTTCTTCATGATATATTCCATTTCAGTCGCAATTTCGTTTTCTTTCATTCCGGGCTTAATAAACTTTAAAAGGTGGCTAAAAACTTGATCACCAAGCAGCACGGCCTGTTGGATTTTTTCAATCTCTTGGGCATCCTTAATGATACGAAGTCGATCAACCGCATCTTCCAAGCTGACAAAGGACTTAACGGCAGGGAGCTTAGCCTTTAAACGCTCATATTCGGAAAAGGTCAGTTGATGGCCCTCAAACCCCATGCGCTCAAGCTTGTGACTTGCTATAAGCTCATTAAGGGTCGAATAGAAGCTCTCCCCATGCTCAATGACCTCAACGCCGTCAAAAGCTTGCTCTTTTGCTTGAATGGTGTAACGAAAATCCACTACTAGCCAGGCCTTATCCAACCCTACCAAAAAAAACGAGGTTGATCCCGAAAAACCAGACAGATATAAGGTATTGGGCCTTCCTGTGATAATCGCGCCATCCAGGCCTCTTTCACTTAATTGCTCTCTTAATTTTTTTAATCTATTGTTCATAATATACCCCTTCTCTAATTATTAGCCTTTAAGTCGTCTATTGAGCACAAAAAGCGCAGCCGAATAGGAATCCGCTCCCAGTCCACTGATCTGCCCCAAGCAAGACGCCGCTACAACCGATTTCGCTCGAAATTCCTCTCGGGCGTGTATATTACTCAGATGTACCTCTACCGTCGGCAATTTAACTGCTGCTATGGCATCCCGTACAGCGTAGCTGTAATGAGTCAGAGCACCAGGATTAATAATCAGGCCATGAAAGCCTTCTGTATAAGCCCTATGGATATGATCTATAAGCTCACCTTCATGATTTGACTGAAAAAAGTCAAGGGCTATCCCGTATGCCGCTGCTTCCGTATGAAGCTTTCCCTCAATATCCTTAAGGGTCTGATCACCGTATACGCCCGGTTCCCTTATTCCCAGAAGGTTAAGATTGGGACCATTAAGAACGCTTATTTTAATCATAAACTTATCATACCCCTTTTAGCTTCATTTACAGATAGTTTTTACATCCTTTTAATTTGATTGGTATAAACTGCTGCTAAGAAGCGCACTACAATATTGTATAGGATTTTTCAAAACCCATCAATAAAAGTTCTGTAATTATTTATGGGGTTTATGCTACAATAGACCATGATTAAGGTACGCTAAGGAATGTACCACAAGCCTCAACGCATTTAAAGGAGTGGTGACAAGTGCACTTGACAAGCTTTCTGAAGCTGGTGGAACTGCAAACAAAAATCGCAAGCTTTACCCCCTTTGTATTTGGTGTTCTCTACACCTTATACCGGTTTGACACGCTAAAACCCCTTCATGTTCTGTATTTCTTTATTTCCATGCTCTGCTTTGATATGTTTACCACAGCGCTTAATAATTACATGGACTATAAGCGTGCTGTTAAAAAAGAGGGCTTCAATTATGAAACCCATAATGCCATTGTGCAGTATAAGCTCAAGGAAAAGACTGTGCTAACCGTCCTCGCCATTCTATTTATAACGGCGGTTGTTTTTGGACTCATCACCTTTTTATCCTCTGATTATGTGGTATTGATCCTGGGCGTAATGTGCTTCTGTGTGGGCATTCTTTATTCTGCAGGCCCCATCCCCATATCGCGTACCGCATTTGGTGAGTTTTTCTCCGGATTCTTCATGGGTTTTGTACTGCCATTTATACTCATTTATCTCTCTATCTTCGATCAAAACCCCATTCACCTTGTCCTCCAGGGACCCAACCTTATCATCGCTCTAAGCTGGGAGCTCCTGCTACCCATTATATTAACTACACTTCCGGCTATGTTTTGCATTGCCAATATCATGCTAGCCAATAATATCTGTGATATGGAAGATGATCTGCCTAACAAGAGATACACCCTACCCATTCACATTGGTAAAAAGAAAGCGCTCATCCTGTATGACGCACTCTATCTGTTTTCCTATCTAGACATCCTATTATGTGTCCTTTTAGGCTACTTGCCCCTGGTCTCGCTATTAACCCTATTGACAGCCATAAAAGTATTTAAAAACTTAAAGGCCTTCCATAAGCTTCAAACCAAAAAGGATACCTTCGCTCTTGCAGTCCTCAACTTAATCCTCATTATGGTTCCACTCATTTTAAGCCTTTTAGTCGGATTTGCTATGAATCGGCTCTTATAAAAGGTCATGCCTTAACTTTTTCAGCTTCATAAAGCCCTTTTAAGGTGAGGGCATCCTCTGCCATGGTATCCCGGGATTCACAAATAATCACCGGCTCAATATCAAGCGCAATTATCGCTCTGGCCAGAGGATCAAAGTTGGGACCATATTGGGTATCCTTATAGGACCAATGCTTTTTTTCGCCACCCCGTCCAAATTCAAGGCGGCTGAAATGGATTTGCAGCTGTCGCATTCTCTCCTTGCCCAGATGCTTTTCAATCAGCTTAAGCACATGGATAAAGTCCTCCACTGTGTTCATACCCCCATGGGTCAAAGCGTGCATATGACCAAAATCAACGCAGGGTATCAGTCTTTCATCCAAGCTGCATAACACAATGATCTCCTCCAGAGTACCCAGTTGATTGGTCTTTCCCAACACCTCCGGACAGAGGGTGACATCAGTAAGGCCCATTTCATCCGCTTGCTGCATGGTTCGCAACAGGGTGTCAATGGCTAACTCAAGAGCGGTTTGGCGGGATACCCCGGATACATAGCCAGGATGTGCCACTACACGCCCGGCGCCCATAACCTTGCCCAGTCTGAGGCTATCAAGGATATAGCGAATGGATTTGTCCCTTTTTTCAGCTTCCGTGCTGGAAAGATTGATATAGTAGGGCGCATGGATACTCAAGCGTATATCAAAGGCTCTGCACTTCTCGCCAATCTCTTTAGCCGTCTCATCCTTAAGATGGATTCCTTTATTACACTGGTATTCATAGGCATTAAGCCCCTTTTCATGTAGCCACTGGGGCATTTGCCACGAGTGAGAAAAGCCCTGATCATAAAAGCTGTTGGAATTACCTGCGGGCCCAAACCATATCATAATTGCATCCTCATATCAAGCTAACACGCTGTGACTTTCTTTAAGCTGTTCTCGAATTTTAATTTTCTGGGGGCATTTGGTTTCGCAAAGGCCACACTCTGTACAGGCATCCGCGCGTTTACCCGGCACCCATTGATTGGTTCCGATTTCAGCATAGCCTTTCCTGGCATACTGTTCAATTTTATAAATCTTGTGATAATTACGCATCTGGAAGATGTGGGGAATATTCACCTGCTGGGGGCAGGGCATACAATAGTTGCAGCCCGTGCAATAAAGCTCAGAAAGGCGATGATTTTCACCCATTAGTTCATTAATGGCCATGACCTCACTTTGCGATAAGGGCTCTGCGTTCGATGCAATCGCACAGTTCTCCTCAACCATTTCCAGGGTCTCCATACCTGAAAGCGCACAATTAATATGCGGATTGGCAAAGACAAAACGAAGGGCCAGCTCAACACCATTTTTAACCTTGATGCCGTTCCTTTCTGCAACCTCCCTGGGCAAGCCGGAAACACGGCCCCCGCCCAAAGGCCCCATGACCGCCACGCCAAGGCCCTTCTCACGGGCATAGGCAAGAGCTTCCTCGTTACCACGGTCGATGACACTATACTGGCATAGGACACTTTCAAAAAAGCCGAGGTCAATTAACCTTTTCATTGCTTCAGGCTCGTCGTGGAAGGAGAAAGAAATATGGTGAATTAAGCCTTGTTCCTTAGCCCTCAAGGCCTCATTGATCCAATTGGCGCGCTTTTCAACTTCAAAGAATTTCTCATAGCCGATGCCATGAAAATGATAGAAGTCAATATAATCTGTATCAAGCTTTTTGAGCTGCTCCTCTAAAATCCTGGTGTAATCCCCAGGCTGCTTAACACGATTCCCCGGACTTTTGGTAGAGATATAGACCTTATCACGGATGCCTTTTAATGCTTTTCCGACGGCGATCTCGCTCTGTCCGTCATTATAGAAATAAGCCGTGTCGAAATAATTGACGCCCAGTTCATAAGCCCGTTTGAACATCCCATCGACCTTGTCCTGCTCAATGACTTTTTTCCCGTTTGCTTCGACCATAGGAAGCCGCATGCACCCAAAGCCTATGGATGAAATCTTGACACCTGAATTACCAAATTCACTATACCTCATCATTCACCTCACCATAAGTTACATCTATTCTTATTCTATTAAGCCCTTCCCACAACCCGGCAAATCCCCGGAGCAAATAGGACGGTTTTATGACGCATGCCAATGCATTGTTTTATTGTATTGCCTTATATGAAGAAAAAGACGTGATGCTCTGTAACGAGTATCCCGCCCCGCCCCTGATTAATGGGGTAGCTCTAGCACCTTATTGTTCTTGGATGCCTTATACAGCACAAACTTGTTTCCTATAACTGAAACAACATCCGCCTCAATCGCTTGAGCCAGCTCCTCACCTGCTTCTCTTGCCGTATAGACAGAATTTTTTAAGACACTTGCCTTAACGAGCTCCCTGGCCTCCAGGGCTTCATCAAATTGCCGGATAACATTTTCGTCTATTCCATTCTTTCCTACCTGAAAAATCGCTGGAATTGTGTTAGCCAAGCTTCTCAAATAACTTCTTTGCTTACCTGTCAACATATTCTTCTCCTATGGGATATAATCAAACTCCACTTCTCCGATTCTGACGGTATCCCCTTCATGAATGCCTTTCTTTTCAAGGGCCTCAATAACTCCCATATTTTTCATAACACGCTGGAAGTACTGGAGGGATTCACGATCATCAAGATTGACGGTACCCAGGGTTTTGGATACCCAGGGGCCTTCCACTACATAAATCTCATTTTCCCGCCTTATAACAAAGGGAGGCTCATCAGTGGCAGGCTCCCATTCTACTTCACGGTTAGAAGTATCAAAGAGGACGATTTCCGGAAGCTCCTTCAGCATATCAAAGGTATATCGCATCAGTGGCTCTACACCTTGGTTAGTCGCTGCAGAAATTTCAAAAACCTTATAACCCCGCTTTTCCATTTCTGCTTTGAAAGCCCTTAGGATTTCGGGGTCCTGGAGCGCATCTGTTTTGTTTGCTGCAACAATCTGCGGCCGCTTTGCCAGCTCAGGATTATAAAGCTCCAATTCGCGGTTAATGACATCGAAATCTTCCAGAGCATCCCGGCCATCAGTTTGCGCAATATCCACAAGGTGGATCAAGAGCTTGGTGCGCTCCACATGTCTTAAAAAATTATGACCGAGTCCGACCCCTTCATGGGCACCCTCAATCAAGCCAGGAATATCGGCCATAACAAAGCTTTCCCCCTGACCTAAAGAAACAACACCTAAATTGGGCGTAAGGGTGGTAAAAGGATAATTGGCTATTTTGGGCTTTGCCGCTGAGACCACTGACAAAAGGGTGGATTTCCCGACATTTGGAAAACCCAGGAGCCCAACATCAGCGATTAGCTTGAGTTCAAGCACGGCTGTATATTCTTGTCCCGGGTCGCCATTTTTAGCGAAGTTGGGAACCTGGCGCGTCGGTGTTGCAAAATGCTGATTACCCGCACCGCCTTTCCCGCCACGGGCAATGATTTCTCTTTGACCCTCATGGGATAGATCGGCAATAATCCGTCCCGTTGCCTTATCCTTCACGAGAGTACCCATGGGAACTCTAACAACAAGATCGGCTCCGCGTTTCCCGCTCATGTTCCGGTTGCCGCCTTTTTCTCCGTTTTCAGCGATATATTTGCGCTTATATCTAAAATCCACCAGGGTACGAAGTCCTAAATCAACTTCGAAGACAACATGTCCCCCATCGCCCCCATCGCCCCCATCGGGTCCCCCGTTGGGAACATATTTCTCCCGGCGAAAGGAAACGGCACCATTTCCGCCATCTCCAGCCCTTATAGCAACTTCTGCAAAATCTATAAACATCGATTTTCCCCCTGATGACAATATTAGCCCTGTCATTCTTATACTTTCCTTAACGCTTCTCTTTACGGATGCTAGCCGGCTAAGGCCTGCATGGGAGTAAAACTATAGAAGCACTTAGGAAAGTAAAGATAAAAAAGGGACGATAGCCTCGTCCCTTACAATTTAGTATACCCTGTTGTTAAGCGGAATACACGCTTACCTTTTTTCTGGTCTTATCGAGTCTTTCAAACTTCACCTTGCCATCAACGAGAGCAAACAGCGTATCATCGCTGCCAATTCCCACGTTAGTACCGGGATGAATTTTGGTGCCTCTCTGCCTTACCAGGATATTGCCTGCAAGTACAGCTTGACCGTCGCCTCTCTTGACACCGAGTCTTTTGGATTCGCTGTCGCGACCATTCTTTGTGCTACCCATACCCTTTTTATGAGCGAATAGCTGCAGATTAATCTTGATCATGGCTACACCTCCTTAAACCTTACTTGTATATGCCGGGAATGCTGATTTTCAATCTGCTTTAGACCAATTTCCATGGTCTCAAGGATAATCTGGGCCTTTGTCCAAGCCTCACTGGTCATGTTGTCGGGTAATGCCATCTTGAGGTTTCCACTGGACTCGCTGTAGGTATTCACCCCGCATAGTTCATCCAGTCCCCCGAGAGCCGTGTAGGCGACAGCCGAAATCGCTGCGCAAACCATATCATACTCTCCATTTTTTTCGGCACCCGCATGCCCCTTGATAGAAAATCCTTTTATTTCACCGCTTTTTAATCGGTGGATCACTGCCTTAGTCATAACCTTAAGCGTTGATCTTTTCGATCTGAACCTTGGTGTATGGCTGTCTGTGACCTTGCTTTTTGCGCTCGGCTTTCTTGGACTTGTACTTGAAGACGATAATCTTCTTTGCTTTGCCCTGTCCGAGAACCTTAGCGGAAACGGAAGCTCCGGAAACAGGATTACCTGTTGTGAGCTCACCTTCCTTAGAAACCGCAAGCACTTTATCGAAAACGTATTGTTCTCCTTCTAAAGCTGTGAGCTTCTCAATGAAGATGACATCACCTTCCTGAACTCTGTACTGCTTGCCGCCTGTCTCAATGACTGCGTACATATTCTGCACCTCCTCCTACCAATCTCGCCTATAAAAGGAACAGGTGCTGTTATCAGCATTTCCTGATTTAAAACCCTTCTTCGTGCGGTTGCCGTTATATTGTAGCACAATGGATTTTTCGTGTCAAACGAAACCTTGTCAGACTTTATTGGCGTTGGCGTGCTTCTTTGACGTGCTTTGACGTGCTCTGCTTGGTTTAAACATGTCTTATCAAATCCCTTATGATCGAACAGAAACTGCCTGAACATCGCCTAAATGGCGGTAACAACGCACTATTAAGTTATGATATCATAAATCATCAGAATATGGACAATACTCTCCATATTCATTATAATTAATCTGGTGTTTTGGGATAAAATAACACTAATTTTTCCCATATAAAATTCATTACAGGAGATCAATAATGAGACGCTATCGTTTTAAAAATGAAAGAAGATATAGAAGACGTCGCGCTACACTCATTTTAGCGCTTGTAACCCTTTTGGTGCTTGTGGGGGCTTATATACTACTAGCCAAAAATGGTCTGTTTACGGTAAACAATCCGACACCTGCACCCTCTCAAACGGCTACCGCAACCCCCGAGGACACGTCCAGCCCTGAGTCCACCCCCAGCGAGACACCGACGCCTACACCCAGCGAGCCCGCTCCGCAAGGAGTAAATACTGAAGATCATGGCTTCTTGCCGGCATTGGGTTCTGTTGAAAAAAGCGAGAAGATGGATGCCCTTAAGGCCAAGGTTGAAGCCTTTATTGCCCAGCAATCAGGTAAATATGGCGTTTATTTTATTGATCTTGCCACCGGGGAGCATTTTGGCATTAATGATCGGGATGAGTATATCGCCGCCTCTTCCACCAAGCTGCCCATGAATGTCATGCTCTATACAAAGATAGAATCCGGTGAGATTGATCCGGAAATGGTCCTTAAATATCAGAAGGAAGACTTTGAGCCCGGAACCGGTATCATCCAGAATTCTTCGTATGGCACTGAATATACAGTAAGAGAAACCTCCAAGCTATCCATCACCCATAGTGACAACTGTGGCATTAACATGATTATTCGCATTCTTGGTATTGAGGAAATCTGCCAGTATATCCTGGATCTCGGCGGCGATATTTACTATGACGATCGTCACCGTACCTCACCCCATGATCTGGGTCTTGTAATACAGGAGTTCTATAGGCTTTACGTCAATAACCCCGAGCTTTATGGCGAGTTGGTCACTAATCTTGAAAATACCCTGTGGAATGATCGTATTAACGCGCTCCTGCCCAAGGAGGTTAAGGTGGCCCATAAGATTGGTAATCAGACCCGTACAGCTAACGATGTGGGCATCGTGTTTGCCTCCCATCCCTATGCTCTAGCTGTCATGACCGATAATGTGGATTTCGGCACAGCATGTAAGAAGATTGGGGAGCTCTCAAAAATAATCTATGACGAAGTGGAAGCCTATGCCGGCAAAACAGTAGAGTAAGCCATTCTCTTTTATGCTTGATGTAAAGGCATACCCACCTATCAATCCTAAAAAAGAGGTGTTTTATCCATGTATCCATCATCCTACCGCAGACGACGCAGATTCAACCCAGGAAAGTTCTTTACCTTCCTTCTCTGTGTCGTTGTGTTTGTTGTTGTTGTCACGCTGGCTGTAAAGGGAAAACTGCCCTTTATGCCTGATGAATTAGCTGCTAAAAATAATCCCACCCCAACAGGCACACAGACACCCAGCCCAACTCCTTCAGCAGAGCCCACACCCTGGCCCACTCCCGAGCCCATGCCTGAGGAAAGCACCGACGAAGCCGTGCTGGATGTCTCCTGGCAGGACCCTGCCATTTTTACAGGAGCCATGGCTTTCAACAATGCTAAAAAGGTCTTTACAAAAAGCGACGGCACAACCCTGGATTATTGGGTTTTTGAAAATGGAACACCGGTTGATTATAAGCCAAAGGATGAAGTCAGCTTCGGCTCACCTGACGAATATTCCGATTTAAAAGGTGTAACAGCTTTTCGTGGTAATAATTACCGTGATTCTGCCTCCTATGGAGAGCGTACAATAACCGAAAAAAAACTTGAAATTGTCTGGACCCATAATGTGGGTGCCGTAAGTGCTGAGGGCAGCTATTGGCCTGGCACCGGCTGGACGGGGCAACCCCTCTTGGTTAACTGGCCCCAGGATATTCGCCAGATGATGAACATAAAGGATGAGTTAAAGAGCAAGGATCTGGTAGAGGTCCTCTATCCTGCTTTTGACGGCAACATTTATTTCTTGGACCTTGAAACCGGAAAGCCCACAAGAGATAAGTATAATGTGGGTTTCACCATGAAGGGTACCGGAATGGTTGACCCCAGGGGCTACCCGATCTTTTACACCGGTATGGGTCTTAATGAAAATGGCGGTAAGTTTACTGAATTTAAGTATATGATGATTAATCTCATTGACCAGACCCCCTTATATAATATTTTAGGCCGCGATCCAGTGGCCTTCAGGAAATGGGGAGCCTTTGATTCCTCAGCCATAATGGACAAAAATACCGATACTTTCTTTGAGGCTGCTGAGAACGGGTTGATCTATAGAGTAAAGCTCAACACTAACTTTGACAGAGATGCGGGGACCATTGCCCTATCCCCTCAAATTACCCGTTATCGCTATAAGGATTCAACCAATGTGGAATTGGGCATTGAAAACTCACCGGCTTTTTATAAGAATTACATGTATTTCTGTGATAACGGCGGCATCTTCCAATGCTTGGACGTTAATACCATGAAGCCCGTCTGGACCTATGATGTGGGGGATGACACCGATTCAACGACGGTTATTGAAGAAACCGACAAAGGCGTCTTTTTATACACGGCCAATCAGGTTGACAAGCGCAGTCAAATCAGCAAGAAAGCAGAAAACGCCAATATCCGCAAGTTCAACGCCTTAACAGGAGAGCTTATCTGGCAGCGTGATTACAGTTGCCAATATAATTTCTATATTAATGGCGGTTCACTTGGCACACCCCTTTTAGGAAAGGACGATATCAGTGACCTGATTATCTTCCCTATCTGTTTCACGGGTTCTACTTCCGATGGCACCATGGTCGCCTTGAACAAAGAGACTGGCGAGGAAGTCTGGACGCGTAAATTATCAGCCTATAGCTGGTGCTCTCCTGTTTCAGTCAAGAGCTCTGAAGGTAAAACCTATGGGATCTTTTGTGACTACGCTGGCCTCATGCATCTTTTCGATCCAAAGACTGGTAAAGACCTGGATACCATCAAGCTTGGCGGAAATGTTGAATCTTCACCAGCTGTATATAATGACATGATTGTTGTGGGCTCTTACTCACAAAAGATTTTCGGCATCAAAATCAAGTAATGGAGATAGAAAGTAAGGTTGTAAAAGCCAGAGACACTGCATCTCCTTGTCTCAGGTTGTGAGGAGGAAAAAGTATGGTTCGCAGAAGACGTAGAAGCGTTAACAAGGTCATGGTGATGGCTTTCGTTTTTGTTATATCACTATTAGCCCTGGTCACCCTTTTAGCCATACAGGGAAAGCTGCCCTGGATGGATGAAGGACTGGGCTGGCTTACTCAATCTCCAACTCCGGGAGGTATTAGTACCGGCGCCCCAGAGCCCACTCCTACTATCGAGCCAACACCAACGCTCACCCCTACACCCACTCCGGAACCCACGCCACCTCCTGAGGTGACAGACCCTAAGCAGTTGGTCCTTGATATTAAAGATGCACCATCTTTTTTCAGTAAAACCACTGTGTCCGCCGGCACTTACAGAAAAAAATATCAGGACGGGGGCACTATTACCTATTCTGTCATTGAAAATGATAAAATCGTGGAATACAGCCCCCCCTATACCCTGGCCTTTCCCTCTGATAAGGCCTATACGGATGTTGAAGGCGTAACGACCTTTAGAGGCAATCACTATAGAAACACCGCCTCGTATGGTACCCGTGAGGTAAAGGAAAAGAAGCTTGAGATTATCTGGGAACAAGAAACAGGCGCTATTGCAGCCCAGGATAGCTTTTGGCCGGGATCTGGTTGGACCGGGCAGCCCCTTTTGGTACATTGGCCCGAAGCCACAAGAAAAATGATGAACATCGTACCAGAATTTAAGGATACGGACTTTACAGAGGTCATCTATCCCATTCTGGACGGTAATATTTACTTTTTAGACCTCCAATCCGGAAAACCGACACGGCCAAAAATTAAGCTGGGCTTTACCATTAAAGGAACCGGAACGATTGATCCTCGCGGGTATCCGTTATTCTATACGGGTATGGGACTTAAAACAAACGACACGGCGGGCACTTCCACTTCCTTTAAGTACCGGGCTTATAATCTCCTTGACCAAAAGGAAATTTTCAGTTTTCCGGGAAGCGACCCAAAAGCCCACAGGACATGGGGAGCCTTTGATTCCTCCGGTGTTATAAATAAGGAGACGGACACGTTGATCCAAGCCGGTGAGAACGGATTGATCTATAAAATAAAGCTCAATACAAAATTCGATGAAGGAAGTGCAACTGTTTCCCTTTCACCGAAAATCACCAAATACCGCTATAAGTCTTCTTACGGCAGTGATCAGGGTATTGAAAACTCCCCTGCCTTCTATCGGAATCTCATGTTCTTTGTCGATAACGGCGGCACCCTCCAATGTCTGGATATTGATAAATTGGAGCCCGTCTGGATCTATAACGTTCATGATGACACCGACAGCACCATTGTGGTGGAGGAAACAGAGGATGGGGTCTTCCTCTATACAGCCAATGAGGTTGACAAGCGCTGTGCCAATGGCAAGGCTGCCAAGGCTCCTTCCAATATACGCAAATTCAACGCCCTAACCGGTGAACTGGTATGGCAGAAGGACTATACCGCTTTCTACCGCTCTTACATTAACGGTGGGGTTATGGGAACTCCCCTAATCGGTAAAGATGATATTGCTGACAGAATCATCGTTCCCATTTGCTTCACGGGCAGCTCCCTTGATGGTAAACTGGTAGCTCTTGATAAAAAAACAGGTGAAGAGCTATGGGCTCGTGACCTGGAGCATTACAGCTGGAGCTCACCGGTTGACATCAAGAGCGAGGATGGAAAAACCTATGGCCTCTTCTGTGATTACGGCGGGTACATGCATCTATTTGACCCCATGACGGGTGAGGACTATGACAAGGTCTCCCTGGAGGGTAACATCGAAAGCTCCCCTTCGGTCTACGATGATATCGCCGTCGTCGGCTCCTACGCAAAGAAAATCTTCGGTGTGAGAATTAAATAAGTCAGGGGGACGGTTCTCTGACTCCTTTCATTTGGAGGAGTCAGAGAACCGTCCCCTTGACTCCTTCTTTGGCGAGAAACAGGCCGATGTATTTGGCTCTTTTCCAGACCAAGGTATTAAATTGGGTGTCATCGTGGGGGACGTCGGTTTTGTTGTAGGGTGTGAGCTCGATACAAAGAGCAGGCCGCTTGAAAGCCAATCGAAACCAGTTTTCATATCCCGCCCCATAAACGGAGGGCTTTTCAGAAATGGACATCCGCTGATAATGTGTAAGGGCGCAAAGCCGTTTGGTTAGGGCTTCTGCACCGGGAATCTCCTTGACAGTGCCCCTATCAGCCCAATAGATGGCATCACCCTTGGTATGGAAGGATGCTGCCAATAGAAAGGTATGGGCATTTGACAGCCTCATCATGGCCTGAACCTCGGGCTCAGTGGCCGGGCCTGTTCCCTTGAAATTTTCGGAGGCCGGCCTCCCTACGTTATCGTATTTTTCATCCCAACAAGCAGGATATTGACGATTTAAATCAACACCATTGATATTGGCCTTCCACTCGCGATAGGTGGGTTTTATCAGGGGCATGGCTTCAACAGCCTTTGGGTCTGCTACCGCTTCAAGACCCCTATTCACCAGATTGACCCCGTCCGGATTAACCATGGGTACGATATAGAGGGTTATGTGATCCAAGAGATATCTCACTTGATATCTTCCGAATTTTCCGGTCCCCCTATAGGCGCAGGCATAGGCTTCGCACAATTTCATGAGGTAGGCGCTAGTAATATACTCACGGGCATGATGAGAGCCGCAGAGTATTATCTTTTTATCACCTTTTCCAAGCTTCACTAAAAGAATATCGCGCCCCTCTACCGAGCTTCCGATAGTTTCTAAGGCAACGCTATCCGGATATTGCAGCGCAAGCCTTTTACCTTCAGCCATCATCTGCTCATAGGTATAGGGCTTATAGGGATTAACAACCCCGGTTGGTACCTTGGTTTCCTTTACAGAACGGTTACAGAACGGCCGTTGACTTGCTGTAAGCGTGACAAAAAATGAAACAGCCAAGCGTGAAGCAACTCCCCCGGTGTAAACTTCTCATTTTCTCAACATCACTATATGCCGACCCTATGATCCCATAGAACGCTTTAGAGGAAGTATTCCACGCCTGCCTCAAAGATTTTCTGATCCTTGTCTCCCGGAACATTCATGAAAGTATGGGCTGTAAAACGCTCATCATGACCCATTTTCCCAAAGATTCTTCCATCCTTGCTGGTAATCCCCTCAATAGCCATAACCGAACCGTTTGGATTATACCGAATATCCATGGTGGGATTACCCTCAAGGTCCACGTATTGGGTTGCAATCTGGCCGTGCTTCTCCAATTCCTCGAGCATGGCAGCATCGGCCACAAATCGGCCTTCCCCATGGGAAATGGCGATAGTTTTAAGTGCACCCACTTGGGTTTTGGCCAACCACGGAGAAAGGTTGGAAGCGACACGTGTTTGAAATAAAGCCGAGGCATGCCTACCTATTGTATTAAAGGTAAGGGTTGGGCACGAAGCATCTAGTGGCTTTATCTCACCATAGGGAAGAAGCCCTAGCTTAACAAGGGCTTGAAAACCATTGCAAATACCCAGAATGAGCCCATCCCGCTTATTGAGTAAAGTCATAACCGCTTCTGTCAAATAGGGATTTCTAAAAACAGTGGCTATGAATTTACCAGAGCCCTCGGGCTCATCACCTGCGCTAAATCCACCCGGGAGCATGATGATTTGGCTCTCGTCGATGCGTTTTTTCATTTCCTGAATAGACGCCTCAATTTCATGGGCGGTCAGATTTTTAAGGACCAAAACCTCGGTTAAGCCACCCGCTTCATCAAATTTACGCTTAACATCATATTCACAGTTTGTACCGGGAAAAACCGGTATGAAAACCCTGGGCCGTGCAACCTGATCCCTTCTTTTTAGAACACTCCCCGCCCTATAGCTTACCGATTTAACTTTATCCCTATTGCCGTCGGTCTTTGTAGGGAAAATCTTTTCCAAGGTTCCCTGCCATGCAGAGGACAGTATTTCAAGGGAGAGGCTCAAGCCATTAGTTTGAATCACCGGCTCATGGATGGTTTCTCCCACGAGCCTATAATCAAGGCCGGTAAATAAATCAGCCTCATTGCTATCTTTTGCAATTTCCACAAGGATGGCACCATAGTCAAGGCCAAAAAGGCGGTCGAAGCTCATATCTAAGAGCTTAACGCCAATACCGTTTCCAAAGGCCATCTTACAAACAGCCTCGGCTAACCCACCCACTTTGAGGGATGAAGCTGACAAAATCCTATTCTGCTTGATACAGCTTGTAATGGCGGTGAAGGACGCCTTCAAACGATCAAAATCAGGAAGGAGTAAATCATCTTTTTCGATCGTGACGAGCACCAACTTACTCCCTACTTTTTTAAATTCAGGCGAAACAAGCTGTGTGACATCAACTGGAGCTAAAGCAAAGGAGACCAAGGTGGGCGGAACATGAATATTCTTAAAAGTACCCGACATGCTGTCCTTTCCTCCAATGGCAGCCACCTTTAACTGATACTGGGTAAAGAAGGCACCCAAAAGCGCAGAAAAAGGCTTCCCCCATTTCTCAGCATCCTTACCAAGCTTTTCAAAGTACTCTTGAAGGGTTAAGCGGGCATTCTGATAATCTCCTCCCATAGCCACAAGTCGGGCAAGGGACTCCACAATGGCATAAACGGCACCATGAAAAGGACTCCACTTGGTGATATCCGGGTTATAGCCAAAGGTCATAAGGGTTCCAGAAGTGGTTCGTCCACTTTCAACAGGGAGTTTTGCAGCCATGCCTTCTGTGGGGGTAAGCTGATGCATTCCTCCAAAGGGCATCTGAACCGTACCGCCCCCGATGGTGCTGTCAAAGCGTTCCACTAACCCCTTCTGGCTGCATACATTCAGGCGCTCAAGGTTCTTGACCCACGCCTTTTGGGGCTCGTTCCGGCATTCTTCCAATTCCGGTGAAATCCTTGTCAATGTATTTTCAGAGAGCTCTGCGCCTTTAACCTCTACCGAAATACTTTGCTTAATACCGTTGGTATTTAAAAAATCACGGCTTAAATCCACAATGTTTTTCCCACGCCAAGTCATGCGCAAGCGTCCGGTATCCGTGACAACAGCGACCTTTGTAGCCTCAAGGTTCTCTTGTCTGGCTTCATTAATAAACCGCTCAACATTTTCGGGAGCGACAACGACCGCCATCCGCTCCTGGGATTCTGAAATAGCAAGCTCTGTTCCATCCAGGCCTTCATATTTCTTAGGAACAGCATCAAGGTTGATATCCAACCCGTCGGCCAGCTCACCAATCGCTACGGCAACACCGCCGGCTCCAAAATCATTACACCGCTTAATCATGCGGGTAACGGTTGATTTTCTGAAAAGGCGCTGAATCTTCCGCTCAGTGGGTGCATTACCTTTCTGGACCTCTGCGCCGCACTGGGCAAGGGATTCTTCGGTATGCTCCTTGGATGAGCCCGTGGCCCCTCCGCACCCGTCACGCCCGGTTCGTCCTCCTAGAAGGATAATGATATCGCCCGCTTCGGGGATTTTTCTCACCACATTACTGCGAGGGGCTGCCCCCACAACGGCTCCAATCTCCATACGTTTAGCTACATAATCCGGATGATAGATCTCAGCGACCATACCGGTCGATAGGCCGATTTGGTTACCATAAGAGCTATAGCCATGTGCTGCAGTGGTGGTGATGACCCTTTGAGGAAGCTTTCCGGGCAGGGTATCGGTAAGCGGGACACGGGGATCAGCTGAGCCTGTTACACGCATGGCCTGATAAACAAAGGAACGGCCTGACAAGGGGTCCCGGATGGCTCCCCCCAAGCAGGTAGCGGCACCGCCAAAAGGCTCTATTTCAGTCGGATGATTATGGGTCTCATTTTTGAACATGACAAGCCACTCTTCACATCTCCCCTCCACCATGGCATTGACCACAATACTACAGGCATTGATCTCTTCGGATTCATCCAAATTATCAAGATCGCCGGTGGATTTAAGATATTTCATGGCAAGAGTGGCAATGTCCATAAGGGATATATCCTTATCCCTTTCCCCATAGACTTTTTTCCTCGTATCAAGGTAGGTTTGGTAAACATCCTTGACCTTTTGTGCTACAGGGTTACAGTCAAAATCCGCTTCATTGATCAGCGTTAAGAAGGTGGTATGTCGGCAATGATCCGACCAATAGGTATCAATCATTCGTAGCTCTGTGATGGTGGGCTCACGGCTCTCCAAATCCTTGAAATAGTCCTGGCAAAAAGCCAAATCCTCTAGGGACATAGCAAAGCCCTTTTCTTCCATGAGGCTTTTCAAATTTTCAAGGGGCATAAGCGTAAAGTCTTCAACTCTTTCAATATCCTGCGGGACAGGATAAGCTTCACTGAGGGTTAAAGGCTTACTAAGCGAGGCCTGGCGTGTTTCAACCGGATTGATAACATAATTGAGGATCTTCTCAAAATCCGAATCTGAAAGATTGCCGGAAAGGACCAGGACCCTTGCAACCCTGACATCGGGCCTCTCTCCATGAGTTATCAATTGAATGCATTGGGCAGCGGAATCGGCACGCTGGTCATATTGACCCGGTAGATATTCAATGGCAATAAGATGTTCATTTTCATCGATAACAAGCTCTTCATCGTAGACAACATCCACCGGTGGCTCGGAAAACACCATGATCTTGGCTTTTTCATAATCGCTGCCGGTCACCCCCTCAACATCGTAGCGCTGAAGGACTCTTATTTTCGTTAATCCCTGAATCAGAAGATTTTCTTTTATCTCTGAGTAAAGTCTGTTCGCCTCCACATCAAATCCTGGCTTTTTCTCCACATAAACTCTTCTTACAGCCATCGTCGAGCTCCATCCTTAAAATTTGTTGAAAAAAGTAATCTTTCTTTATTATAAAGGATTATAAAACCAAAAAAAAGCTTCAAACTTCCAAGAGACAGGGCATGCAAAAAGCAGTGCTTGTAGCAATTGCCAATACCCAACCCCACTTTAAAATTCAGGAATCCTTCATTTATCAACTGCTCCACATGAGTAATAAATGATGTCAATAGGGCGTAAACTATATGGCGTGTATTTTTGGTTACGAGGTTGATGTCATGCCCGAAGGGAATATTAGGCACATGTATCCGGGAGGAAATACCCCCAATGGATTTTTCAGTCATTATCAATATATTATCGACAACACAACAGCCAGAAGAATCTTTGTGCTCAAGGGAGGTCCTGGCACCGGTAAGAGTACTCTGATGAGAAAGCTCGGCCTGGAGCTTGCCAAGCGAGACTTCAATATAGAGTTTATGCATTGCTCCAGTGATAACAACAGTTTGGATGGTATCGTCATACCTGAGCTCAAAATTGCTATGCTTGACGGAACCTCACCCCATATGGTTGATCCCGTATACCCGGGTACAGTTGATGAGATTATTAATCTGGGGCAATTCTGGAGAGAAGAGGGGTTCGCTGAGTCAAGGGAAGCAATCCTGATACTTAACAAGAAAATTAAAGGGTGCTACGCTACGGCTTACCGCTATTTAAGGGCTACTGCATCTCTTAAAGAAGATACCCAAAACATTTATAATGAGGCCTTGAATGAGGGCCAAGAAGCGCTTTTTTCCTATGAGCTTAACACCATGCTGCTAGGTCAGGGGCTTCCTTCCAGAACAAGGGGCAAACAACGTTGCCTGTTTGCCAGTGCTATTACACCACGGGGTTTCTCTGACTACCTTGACAGTATCTGTTCCACCAAGAAAATTATACGATTGAGTGCTCCGAACGGAAGCAGTACCCGTCGCATTTTAGAAGCGCTAAAAAATGAGACCCTGAAAAGAGGCTTTGATTGCGAGACTTATTTCTGCCCCATGTCTCCTCAGAGTATTGAGCATATGGTCATTCCAGAGCTTAAGGTCTCAGTCGTAACTGCAAATGAATACCATGATATCAGTGATATAAATAATGAAAATTGTACAACCTATTTTATGAATGAGTTCTATAATAAGGACAGCATTGAAAGCCACAGTAAACAGCTTGGGTTCAACCGGCTTTATACTGAGGCTCTGCTGCAGAGGGCTATAGAAAGTATCGCTGATGCCAAAGTCTTACATGATGAGCTTGAGAAGCACTATATCAGAAATATGAATTTTGATAGTCTTACCCAATTCAGAGACGATTTACTGGAACGTATTTTATCCTATGTCGACACTCTATCCACTTAAAATGATAATTCCCGGTATAGATGCATCCTATGAGGATTTATGGCATACTAAGCTGTTGGCATAACAATTTCCAGTTTAAAAAATCCCTGGTCACATTTAACAACCATATTACCGGCATACTTTTTTACCGTTCTCTCGATACTGTGCATGCCCAAGC
>JAEYPI010000287.1 GCA_023410885.1 Bacillota bacterium | reverse complement strand
TGGGGCAACAAAAAGTATTTAAACATGAAACACTTAGAAAATACCGACCTTGCGTCGGATTTTATGGTTGGTTGATTTTTTATCACAAGGCTGCAAACCAATTTGCGCAAAACTCTTGACGGTACCGCATAACGCTCCGCTAAAAAAACATCAACTGGTGTATTTTAAGAGTGATTCCAACTGAATATAAAAGTAGACACTATAAAACTAGAGGTTCTATAGTGTCTATCTTTTTACATAATTTATTGTTCCAGTGATGATTCTCAAACAATCTCATAAAGATTCTCATAACGAAGTAAATGCTTATTTTGTCTTGGGATAAAGTCTATCCTTACCAACCCACTTGCGAAGAACCTCCGGAACGATGACACTTCCATCAGCCTGCTGGAACTGCTCGACAATTGCAGGAAGAAGACGGCTGGTAGCAAGGCCGGAAGCATTTAATGTGTGAACCAGCTCAGTTTTCTTTCCTTCCTTGCGCTTGAACCGTATATTTCCTCTCCTTGCCTGGTAATCATAAGCATTTGAGCAGGAACTGACTTCCTTATAAATATTCATGCTTGGAATCCAAATTTCAATATCGTACGTTTTTCCCATACCATCGCTGCAATCCTGTGCTGCAAGCTTGCTCACCTGATGATGAAGGCCGAGTCCCTGAACAAGTCGCTCTGCTTTATTGACAAGTTCTTCCAGCGCTGCCTCTGAGAGCTCAGGAAGGGTATATTGGAACATTTCCACCTTATTAAACTGATGACCCCTGATCATGCCTCTTTCCTCAGCACGATAGCTACCTGCCTCTTTTCTGTAGCAGGGAGTATATGCAAAGTATTTTCTGGGCAAATCCTCCTCACTTAAAATCTCATCTCTGTGGTAATTGATAAGCGCTGTTTCAGCTGTCGGTAAGATAAACTGCATTTTATCATTCACCTCACCGGTTTCAACCTTAAAAATATCTTCTGCGAATTTGGGAAATTGACCTGCTGTAAAGCCGCATTGGTAGGTCAAGATATGAGGAGGCAGCATAAACTGATAACCATCTTTTGTGTGCTCTTCAATAAAGTAGTTCAGAAGAGCCCATTCCAAAAGTGCTCCATCTCCTGTATAAACCCAAAAGCCATTTCCACCGAGTTTTACTCCTCTTTCATAATCGATAAGACCAAGTGAAGTAACAAGATCGACATGATTCTTTGGCTCAAAATTAAATTCTGGCTTCTTTCCAAAGGTTCTGACTACCTGATTATTTTCTTTTCCTCCGGCAATCACATCATCTGCTGGAATATTAGGAAGACGGATAAGGAAATTGGTTATTTTCTCATCAACAGCTTTTAATTCCTCCTCCATTCCTTTAACCCGATCTGATATTTCCTTCATTTCTGCCATAAGAGCTGTTACATCTTTTCCTTGCTTCTTAAGCATTGGAATTTCTGATGAAACCTTATTCTTCTTAGCCTTTAACTCTTCTGACTCCACAATAAGGCTTCTTCTTTTTTGATCCCAGGATAAGAGCTCAGTAAAATCAACCTCGTATAGTCTTTTTTGAAGGGCTGCTCTGACCTCTTCTGGGTTGTTACGTATTTTTTGAATGTCTAGCATAGAGATGCTCCTCTCATTTTAAGCCTGTTATTTAATGAAGGACATTGCCTTCGATAAAGCTTCCTTTTCTTCTCTTGATAATTCCTTTTTAGAAATTCCGTCCAACAGTTCTTTTAAGTACATATAGGAGTTTTCCCGCGTATAGATACCCGTAAGCACGAAACCATTCTTTTTATCATCCACTGCAGCTATTGAAAAGCTCATATTGTTCCCTATATTTTCTAATGCGTTATAAGTAACAAGACCAATATTTCTAAGACAGGTAGGCATTCTTCCTTCTAAATCAGCGATCCGGTTTTCAATTTTACCGTCAATAATTTTTTTTACCTCATCCATCTCTTCAGAGTAAGAGATCATCAGATCTTCTACATTTTTTTCACTGAGACCCTTAATTAAAAGCCGGTACTTTTTTATCATACCATTTAAGCGAACATGTTCAATGATAATTAATAACAGGCATAAACCGGATAAAGCTGCAGCAATAACAATTAAATAGTCTTCCATGGTTCCTCCAAGGATAATATTATTTATTTTTATTTATATCAAACTACGTTCAAAACCTAATGTAACTTGTTCTTTTAAGGTAAACATAAGTTTTTCCTAAATGATCAAATCAGCAACTTCTTATTACGTCCAGCAAATAAGGTTTTATGAAGCCTTCACATGGAAAAGCTATTGTTTTCAGTTTTAAGACATATTTTAATTCCAATAGGATTTTATATTACCCTTATTATAAAAACGAATATAAAGGCCTATTAGAACGCTTTATTATTTGCCATAATTTATCAACATTTCTACTATTCTGTCAAACTCATCATTAGAATAATATTCAAAGACTATTTTGCCTTTTTGCTTACCACGGATAAGATCAATTTTTGTTCCATACATAACCCTAAGTTTTTCTTCAATATCGGAGAACTCTGCCTGAGCCTTCGGTGTATGCTTCTGCTTTACACTCTTTTTTTTCTCTTCCATTGCTGCAAGCTTTTCTGTTTCTCTGACATTTAGATTTTTTTCTATTATCTGTCTTGCTATTTCTTTTTGTCTCATGGCATCTGAAACTGTTATTAATGTACGGGCATGTCCACTGGTGAGTCGTCCATCTGAGAGCATTTCTTTAATTTCAGTTGCCAAGTTTAACAATCTAACAGAGTTAGCAATGGCTGCACGGCTCTTCCCCACAACTTTAGAAACTTCTTCCTGAGTAAGTCCATATTCCTCAATTAATTTATGATAGGCTTCTGCTTCTTCAATAGGATTTAAATCCTCTCTTTGAAGATTCTCAATAAGTGCTATTTCCATGACCTCTCGCGAAGTAATATCTTTCACGATAACAGGAATAGTTTTTAGGCCTGCGAGCTTGGACGCACGCCATCTTCTTTCACCTGCAATGATAATATAGCGTGATCCTTCACTACGGACAATAATGGGTTGAACCACCCCATGCTCTTTTATGGATTCCGATAAAGCCTCCAATCTTTCTTGGTCAAAAACTTTCCTTGGTTGTTCACTATTGGGTTCAACCTCGTTAATTTTAACTTCCAATATACTATTTTTGGCTTCTTCTAAAGCATTGGTAGAACTTATCAGTGCATCTAGCCCTTTACCTAAACCTTTTCTCATTTATATTTCCTCCGAGCTCATAATTACTTCCTCTGCTAAATCCATATAGCATTCCGCCCCCTTTGATTTTTCATCATATAAAATGATGGGAAGCCCAAAGCTTGGAGCCTCGCTGAGGCGAACATTACGAGGAATAATCGTCCTATAAACCTTATTTCCAAAATACTTTTTAACTTCCTCTACTACCTGAATGGAGAGATTTGTTCTGGCGTCAAACATTGTTAATACAACACCCTCCACACGTAGAGATTTATTGAGGTGCTTTTGAACTATTTTTACTGTATTCATTAACTGACTTAAGCCTTCTAGCGCATAGTATTCACATTGTATTGGAACCAGAATAGTATTTGCAGCTGTCAGTGAATTAACCGTTAAAAGATTAAGTGAGGGCGGACAATCAATGATAATAAAATCAAACTTGTCGCTCACTTCGTCAAGAGCGTTTTTTAGTCTCGTCTCTCTAGAAAATACAGAGACTAATTCAACCTCTGCTCCTGCTAAATTAATGTTTGAAGGTGAAAGAGAAAGATTTTTAACCTTTGTTTCTACAAGTGTTTCCTGTATGGGCATATCATTGATGATAACATCATAAATGGAACTTTTAACTGTGTTTTTATCTACGCCAAGACCGCTTGTAGTATTGCCTTGCGGATCAATATCAATTACAAGCACTTTTCTATTTTTCACGGCAAGACATGCGCTTAGATTCACAGAAGTTGTGGTTTTGCCAACACCGCCTTTTTGATTTGCAATAGCAATAATCTTAGCCATAGAGCACCTCATTCATACAAAGTAAGTGATATGTTTAGGGTAATCCTATTATAACATAAATTAATTACCTGTGAAGTTTTTGTTTCACGTGAAACAAATATATCAAAAAGTTTTTAAAGAAGAATCATCATAATAACCATATAAAAATAATAAAAGTATTTAGTTTCCATTGCATACTATTTACGAGAACAGTATCATTAGGTCAGACTTTAAGCTATATTTTTATGAATTTTCACTTTACTAATAGATAATATGAGTCAATATCACAATTTACTTATGTGCATTTTATTGTAGTATTTAATTATTTTTATTTGTCATCACTACCTTAATCGTTAGAATTAAGTCTTCTTTGTTTATAAATTGTTTCACGTGAAACAATTTATAAGTTATCCAGTTCGTGTTTGATTCATTTTAAAACTATATAGGTGTACTGTTTCAATGCGATATTTAGTTTCTATTTTATATAGCAATATCCCTTAGATACATTTTAATGTCAATTCTTAATTAATATAGCTTTATGAATCATTATCTACCTATTGCTTTGATATATTAATTTAATAACAAAACAAAGTAAAATCACCTTTAACACATATATGTTTTATCATCAGCTATTTTTGGTAGTCTGTATTAATTTGTTTTGACATTTTATATATATAAGCATTTTCATCATCAATGCTGTTCCATAGAACCCCAAATTTTCTCAGTTGCTATAATAAACAGGGCTGAAAATTAGTATTCAATTGTTGGTACTAAATTTATTTAGAAGAACGTTATAATGCCAAAAAATTAGATAGTAGAGAATCCTTTACTTATAGTCACGGAAAAAGTATATATTTTTTCCCTTTAGATTACCATAAATGAATTAAGCTTACTTTATTGCATACCAAGCCATTCTTGGTAAGAACCATTTATCTTTAATGGATTGATGAATTCTAGATAATATAAAAATTGTTTCACGTGAAACAAACGTGTGTTTAACGTATCGCGCACATCATGTGGAAAATAAAGCGTGGGATTAACCGTTAAAAATAACCATCGCTTAATTACCAGCCACAAAATCTGATTTTGCGAAAAAATCCTAAGTTTATTTTCACATGACATTCTTTTTAATATACTTCGAATACACTATTAACCGTTGTTCATAATAATATTTTTCCATATAAAATTACACCTCCAAATATTAGATTTCTAACATTTGGAGGTGTAATTCAATCCGCTCTTTTCTTAAATATCTAAGTTGTTAACAGTTTTAGCATATTTCTGAATGAATTCTTTTCTTGGCTCAACCTTCTCACCCATTAGAATGGTAAAGGTTTCATCAGAATTTACAATATCATCAACCTCGACTTGTAAAATGACTCTTGTTTCTGGATTCATGGTAGTATCCCAAAGCTGCTCAGAGTTCATTTCACCAAGACCCTTGTACCGTTGCATAGAAAAATTATTATCTTCTTTACTCCAGTTCTTTTCCTTCATGAGTTTTTGCAGTTCCCTGTCATTATAAACATAATGTTCCTCTTTGCCTCTTTTGACTTTATAAAGTGGAGGCTGAGCAATATAAATATGTCCTTTCTCAACAAGGGGCTTCATATATCTGAAAAAGAAAGTTAAAAGTAGTGTTCTGATATGGGAACCATCAACATCAGCATCAGCCATAATTATGACTTTATGGTATCTCAGCTTTGATAAGTCCATATCTTCTCCTAAGCCGGTTCCCAGGGCCGTTATAACAGGACTCAGTTTTTCATTGCCATACACCTTGTCTTCGCGTGACTTCTCAACATTCAGCATCTTTCCCCAAAGTGGCAGAATAGCCTGATACTTTCTATCTCTCCCCTGTTTTGCACTGCCTCCGGCAGAGTCTCCCTCAACAATAAAAATTTCACATTTTTCAGGGTCTCTCTCTGAACAATCAGCAAGTTTTCCTGGAAGAGTAGTTGATTCAAGGACGGACTTTCTCTTTGTCATCTCCCGTGCTTTTCTGGCCGCTTCTCTTGCACGAAAAGATAGTAACGTTTTATCAATAATGATTTTAGCAACCTTGGGGTTCTCTTCAAGAATATAGGAAAGCTTTTCTGTTACAACACTTTCTGTAAAGGATCGAATATCTGCATTTCCAAGCTTTGTCTTTGTCTGGCCTTCAAATTGCGGATCAGGAAGCTTTACACAAATTATTGCTGTTAAGCCTTCTCTTACATCTTCTCCAGAGAGATTTTTATCATTTTCTTTTAACAAGTTAATCTTTCTCGCATAATCATTCACCACTTTTGTTATAGCTGATTTAAATCCTGTTATGTGAGTACCACCTTCAGTTGTGGAAATATTATTAGCATAGCTATAAACATTCTCCATAAAGGAGTCCGTATATTGCATGGCTATTTCCAATTCAACCTTATCCTTCTTTGCATTAAAGTAAATGATTTCAGGGTGAATAATTTCTTTGTTTTTATTGATATACTCAACAAAGGAGCTGATACCACCCTCATAGTGAAGTTCAACTCGATTTTCTTCCTCACCTCTTAAATCGATAAGTGAAATGGTGACCTCTTTATTTAAAAAAGCCATTTCTCTAAATCTTTTAAGCAGGATATCAAAATCAAAAACAGTCTCTTCAAAAATCTGCTCATCGGGTTTAAAGGTCGTCTTTGTCCCTGAAAGATTTTCATCACATTCGCCAACAACTTCAACACCTGTGACAGGTACTCCTCTTTCATAGCGCTGTTTATACAGCTTACCATCCCGGGTTACTTCAACTTCCATCCATTCTGAAAGCGCATTAACAACTGAAGCACCAACGCCATGAAGTCCGCCCGACACCTTATAGCCCTCGCCACCAAATTTTCCGCCAGCATGGAGCACGGTATGAACAACTTCCATAGTGGGAATTTTTAATTTCGGGTGAATACCAGTGGGTATACCACGCCCATTGTCTATATTGGTGATGCTATTATCTTTATTGATAAAAACCTGTATATGGTCGCAATAGCCTGCCAATGATTCATCAACACTGTTATCGACGATTTCATAAACAAGGTGGTGTAATCCTCGGGAAGAAGTGCTACCTATATACATACCAGGTCTTTTTCTAACAGCTTCCAATCCTTCTAATACCTGGATTTGTTCCTCATTATAGTCTTTATGATTATGGTTTTCAGACATTTGGTTTTTTCCTCCTGTTCATAGGTCAAGGCTTTTTGGTCCGATACTTAAGGCTATCATTCCTGTTGGCTGTGTTTTGCTTTTGTGCTCTCTTATAAAGTGTAGATGATGATATGGGCGACAAATAAACTTTTTGCTTTCCATCATTCATCGTGACAATAAAGGATTTAGGTATATCTGTACCAATGGATTCAACCAATCCCTTTTCTTCACACATCTTTAAATAATGACGTGTTGTATTTGACGTTGTAGTTCTTTCTATATCCATTATTGCTACGATATTCTTTATATAAACAATTTCATCTGCACCAATATGCAAAAACACAATATCACCTATCAATTCTATTCTAGTTTAAAGAATCGGTCAACTTTTCGGAGAAATAGATCCATTTTTTATAAAATATCTCATTACTTGTCTGTTTTTTATACTTTCGAATGGTAAGTCATCCGTTGTTGTTATAATGGTTTGTACATCATACAATCCTTTTATCAAATGCTCTTGTCTTTTCAGATCTAACTCAGACATGACATCATCAAGTAGTAGAACGGGCTTTTCTCCTCTTATTTCTTCAACAAATAATAATTCTGCAATAATGAGAGATAAAGCTAATGTTCTTTGCTGTCCTTGCGAACAATATTGACGAGAATTCATTCCGTTTAATAGAATTTCAAAATCATCCCGATGTGGACCATAAAGACATTGCGCTATTTGCAATTCCTTCTGAAGACCCTGCTTAAGCTTTTTACTTAATTCTTTCTCAAAATATTTTTCATCAGAATCAGCTTTAAAGGGACTAAAGGTTTTATATACCAATTCTGATGTTTCTTTATCTTCAGTAATTTGGATGATTTCATTTTTCATATATTGATTTAATGACTCAATCGTTTTCATTCTCAGAAATGAGATCTTCCCACCAAGCTCAGCTAACTGCTCATTCCAAACAGGAAGAACACCTTCATACTTATTGTCGTACTTTCCTCTTTTTAATGCATGCGATTTATTTTTAATAAGTACATTATATTGCTGAAGCAAATAAAGGTAATGACGATTGGTCTGGCAAAGCAAAATATCAATAAATTTTCTTCTTATGTTAGGTGACCCTTTTACAACTTCCAAGGTTTCAGGAGAAAAAAGTATCATGTTCAATGTTCCCAGAATATCCGAAATCCTATCCCTTTTTATACCATTTATTTCTGCAATCCGTCCTTTTTCCTTTGAATAACGGATGACGATATTATTTTCCCGGCCCTGAATACAGGCTGTTAATTTCAATTCAAAACCGGTTTGACCATATTGGATAAGATCATGGTAACTATTTGTTCTATGGGATTTACCTGTGGCTGTAATATAAAGAGCTTCTAAAATATTGGTCTTCCCTTGAGCATTCTCACCATAAAGTATATTAATGCTGTCATTTAAACCAATGACCTGCTTTTCATAGTTTCTGAAATGATATAACTCAAGTGTTGTAATGGTCACTCTTTTTCACCATCTTTATTTATTTGGAAGGTCTTTCCTAAAACCTCAACCCTGTCTTTATGTCTGAGTTTTCGTCCTCTCCTACTTTCTAACTCACCATTTACCAGTATATCATGCTCAGCGATGAAGACTTTAGATTCTCCACCTGAGCTCACAATATCCGCAAACTTTAAAAATTGATCAAGCTTAATGTAATCACTGTTTATGACAATCGTTTTCATACTTTCCCTCATCAGCTATTCTTAATTCTAACAGGCAAAACAAGATAGAGGTAGCGGTCATGGTCAATGGCTGTTATAATGCAAGGTCCAATGGATGAGGTAAAGGATATCTTAATTGTTTCATCAGCAATGACTTTGAGTGCATCTATAAAATAGCGAGGATTGAAGCCTATATGAAGTGCTGCACCATTGTTCTCTATTTTAATCTGCTCTTTCAAAAGTCCTATTTCTGCTGTTGAAGATACCACCATATTATCATCACCAATATTAAACCTTACAGGAAAACGCTTGTCATCGCTAGTAATAAGAGATGCTCTTTCCAAGCTCTCTATAAGCTCTTTTGTGTTTACCTGAACAACAGTTTCAAATTGAGATGGAATGTAGCTCTTATAATTCATGAACTCACCATCAAGAACATTTGAAAGAATCCTACAATTTTTAAAGACAAATGAAGCAAGGTTACCGGATAATGAAATACTGATGGGTTCATCATTTGTTTCTAATATTCTCAGGATTTCATTCATATTTTTTCCTGGTATAACCACTTTAAACTTGATATTCTCTTTTATTATAGCGTGAGCAATTGCCAATCTGAATCCATCAAGTGCAACAATTCTTATTTCACCATTATCTGCCTCAAGGAGAGCCCCTGTCATTATTTTCCTGTTTTCATCTGTTCCAACTGCAAAAACCGTTTGCTTAATGAGATCCTTCAATGTTGACTGTGCTATTGTAAAAGATATGTCATTTTGGTAAGAAGGTGGCAATGGATAGCTGTCGGCATTCATTCCCTTTATTTCAAAATAGGAGTTAAGGCATTCAATTCTAACCTTACTACCATCAAAAACTTCTATGGATACAGGTGCATCAGGGAGACGTCTTATAATTTCACCAAACATTTTTGATTGGATGACGATTGCACCCTTTTCTTTTATATCGGCTTCAACTGTGTATTCAATTCCAAGATCATAGCAGTTGCCAATGAGCTTTAGATTTTCATCTGCTTCAATATAAATGCCCTCAAGTACCGGTACGGTTGCTTTCGCCATAACGGCTCTTTGTACCACACTTATCGCTTCCATAAGATTTTGCTTGAGTATAATAACCTTCATCTCTTGCGCCTCCTGTTTTTTCTTTCTTTCTTATAGTTTTTTAGCCGTAATAGTAGTAAGTGCTGTGGATTCTGTTGAAAACTATGTCAAACAATTTAATTGTCATTATTTCACGTTCTAATAACTCTGTTGAAAACTCATGCAAATTTAAGATCAAACTGTGGTTAAAAATTTTGACAATTTTCTACACTTTTTTTCCGTCCACATATCCACAGGTATCTGGGGAAATCTAAAGATGAATTAAGTAAAAATTTACATAACTATTATTGTTTGCCAGTAATGTTGCGTTTCATTTCAGTAAGTGCACGTCGTAAATCTGCATTTACATCCATTTCTTCCTGGATTTTTACACAAGCATGCATAACAGTTGTGTGATCTCTCCCTCCAAAAACTTGTCCAATTCTTGGTAATGACATACCTGTTAAATCCCTGCAAAGATACATGGCCACTTGTCTTGGAAATGCGATATCCCGGGATCTTTTTTGAGTCGTCAATTGTTCGGGTCTGATGTCGTAATACCTTGAGACAACTTTCATAATCGTATTATGATTAATGTTTGTGACAGAAATACCCGCGAGGATTTGCTTTAAACAATCCTGTGCAAGTTCAAGCGTTATGGGACTCCCTGTTAACGAAGCATAGGCGATGACACGATTGAGGGCACCTTCAAGCTCACGGATATTGGATTCAATATTATCCGCGATATACACCAAAACCTCATTTGGGATGTCATAACGTTCCATTTGAGACTTCTTCCGGAGAATAGCAATACGAGTTTCGGTATCTGGGGCCTGAATATCAGCAATTAATCCCCATTCAAATCTTGAACGTAGTCTATCCTCCAAGGTGAGAATCTCCTTGGGTGGTTTATCACTTGAAAGAACAATCTGCTTATTTGCTTCATACAGGGCATTAAAAGTATGAAAGAACTCTTCCTGGGTCCTGTCTTTACCACCAATAAACTGAATATCGTCAATTAAAAGTACATCTATGTTTCGATATTTGTTGCGAAATTCTTCATTACGATCATCTCTGATTGCATTAATGAGCTCATTTGTAAATTTTTCCGATGAAGTATAAAGTACTTTGGCGTTTGGATTCTGTTCAATAACAAAATGTCCGATAGCATGCATAAGATGCGTTTTTCCAAGACCAACACCACCATAAATAAAAAGGGGATTATACGCGGATGCAGGGGCTTCGGCAACAGCTAGGGCTGCTGCATGGGCCAATTGGTTGCCATTTCCTTTTACAAAAGTATTAAAAGTGTATTTCGGGTTTAATATCGAAAGATTGGGTGTTTGTTCCTCTATTACGGCTTCCTTTTGAATTTTTGTCTCTGAGGATTTTACACAAAGTTCAACTTCTAGGTCGCGATGACTGATAATTTTTACTGCGTTTTGCAAAAGATCCTTGTAACGTGATTTGATAATACCGAGATTGAATTCCGACGGAACTTCCAATACGATACTATTTTTTTCGATTGTAACGGGAATAATGGGTTCTATCCAGGTGCTAAAGCTGACACTGGTCATTTCCTCTTCCAAAAGCTTTTTTACCTCAACCCAAATATCCCTTAAACCAGATGCCATTAGAAATTCCTCCATTTGTTTTCCTGCCGTATATTTAAATATATCAAACTTCAAATCGTGTTTCAACACATTCATTATGCACTTTTTCTTGACTTCTAAAAGGACTCCGTTATATAATATGTGCTGGTGTCCTTATAGGAAGATTTAAATTATTTTTATAAGCATGTAATTGAACGGAGGTGCTTAATCCATGATCCGTACCTATCAGCCTAAAAAAAGACAGCGCAAAAAAGAGCATGGCTTTAGAAAAAGAATGAAGACTGCAAACGGCAGAAAAGTATTAAGAAGAAGAAGACTGAAGGGCAGAAAGACATTAACTGCATAAAGACCAATTCATTGGTCTTTTCTTCTATTCAGGGTTGAGGCTTGTGGTACTTAACCACAAGCACTGCAGTTTTTGTAGAAAAAAGGATGAGTAAACTGCCTGTTTTAACAAAAAACAACGAATTTCAAAGGGTTTATAGTAAAGGAAGATATGCTGCTTCCGCCTTTCTGGTCATTTATGTTCTCCCCAATCGCTTTAATGAAACCCGCATTGGTATTACCACAAGTAAAAAAGTTGGTAATGCGGTAAAGCGAAACAGAATGAGAAGATTAATTAGGGAGAATCTAAGAATTCTCAGTGATCGGTTGACCAAGGGCGTAGATTTGGTTATAGTTGCGAGAAAATCAGAGCATACTGCTACTCTAGACATTATTGGGAAAGAATTAAGGTATCTTCTATACAAGCTGGATCTTATGGACTAGTGTACGAAGCCTTTGGTAACGTACAACAAGGCTCGACCTCAGAGTGGGGATAAAGAATGCTAAAAAAGCTTTTGATAGTCATCATCAAATTCTATAGAAAATTCATCTCCCCTCTCAAAGGTTCACCTTCATGTAGATTTTATCCCACATGCTCTCAATATGCCTTAGATGCAGTAATGCGGTATGGGGCCTTAAAGGGTAGCTATCTTGCAGTACGCCGCATATTAAAATGTCACCCCTTTCATCCCGGGGGCTATGACCCAGTAAAGTAGAAGACCGGAGGGAAAAAAATGCAGGGAATACTGAGCGCAATCGGCTTGATATTTGGAAAGTTAATGTATTTTATCTATAATACGATTGGCTTTCAAAATTATGCTCTTTCATTAGTTCTTTTTACTATCGTGTACAAGGTTATATTGCTACCCTTATCTGTTAAGCAGATGAAATCCACACAAATGATGCAGGAAATACAACCTGAGTTATCCCGTATTCAGGAACGCTATAAAAACGACAAAGAAAAATTAAACGAAGAAACCATGAAATTTTATAAGGAGAAAGGCTATAACCCAACAGCCGGCTGCTTGCCCCTCCTTATTCAAATGCCCATTCTTATCGCACTTTTCTATGTTATCAGAATGCCAATGTCCTATATGTTAGAAATTCCGGCCAGAGCTGTTGGAGAAATGGCCATTGTAGCAGTTCATAATGGGGATCTTTCCCCTGATGTCATAGGAAAGGAAACTTTTGATCAGATAAAGGATAATCCCCTCGAGGTATTCCAAAGCTTCTCAAAAAAAGATTATTATTTTGAAATTAAGCTCATGGATGTTATTAAAAATAAGCCTGTAGAGCTGGTAGATAATAATCCCTATCTGGCTGACGACAGTAAGACTGTATTGAAGAATTTTAATCTAAAGCTGTTTAATTTCTTTAATCTAGGTGTTCAGCCAACATTTGACTTTAAACTCATAAAAGATAATCCAGGCACTTATATTCCACCTCTTTTGATGCTGCTCATTGCTGTTGCAACGACGTATTTTTCATCTATGCTTTTAATGCCGCAAACACAGCCGTCAAACGGAAAGGATAAAAACGCCAATAATGGTTGCGCAGGTAAAAGCATGCTATGGTTGAGCCCTCTTATGACACTTTGGATTGGCTCAACGACACCTAGTGGCTTGTCTTTTTACTGGACCATCAATAATATTTTATCTTTCATCCAACAAAAATCCTTGAACAAAATCTACAAAAAAGATAGCAAGGAGAGCAAGGAGGAGATTAACGTTGTTAAAGTCAACGACAAAAGAAGCAAAAAGCATTGATGAGGCCATCAGGCTTGCTTGTGAAGAGCTTGAGATTAGCCGGGAAGACGCAGAAATTGAAATCATAAATGAAGGAAATAAAGGAATATTAGGTTTCATTGGCAATAAGAATGCAGTGGTAAAGGTAACAAAGAAAGCCGGTACCGAGGATTTAGTTACGGCATTCTTAACGCCTATCTTTGAAAAGATGGAGATTGAAGCCAATATCGAAATTCTGCAGGAAGAAGGGCAAATGACCGTTCGCCTCACTGGTGATGATATAGGTATCGTCATTGGACGCAGAGGAGAAACCTTGGATGCTCTTCAGTATCTCTTAAGCCTTGTGATCAATCGAAACCATGAAGGCTACACCCGTGTTATCTTAGATGTGGCCGATTACAGGCAAAAACGGGAAGAAACACTGGTGCGTTTGGCTAATCGGGTTGCCGATAAAGTCATGAGATCACGAAAAAATTTAACCCTTGAACCTATGAATCCTTATGAGCGAAGAATAATTCATTCAACTCTGCAAAATCATAAATATGTTGATACACAAAGTATCGGAGAAGAACCAAACCGAAAGGTGGTCATCCGTTATAAGCAGAGTAATTTTAGGCAAGGATAAGTATGAAGCGGACAACGGATTTTTCCGTTGTCCTTTTTGTTTTTTGGTCTAGGCTTGTGATGCGTCCAATAATGCACCTCTACTCTGGGTCTAGGCTTGTGGTGCGTCCAAAGACGCACCTCTACTCTGGGTCTAGGCTTGTGGTGCATCCATAGGATGCACCTCTATATAGAGCAGTAATTGAGGTAGGTCTATGATAAATGATACCATTGCGGGTGTTTCTACAGCTGTAGGAAATTCTGGCATTTCGATTATTCGGTTAAGCGGTCCGTCAGCATTTGAAATAACCGATAGCCTTTTTAAAGGAAAGAAAACGGTTCAAGAACAAAAATCACATACCCTTCAGTATGGTAAAATCCTGTCTCCTGAGACTGGTGAAATTCTGGATGAAGTGTTGCTTTCAAAAATGGCTGCACCAAAAACCTACACCCGTGAAGATGTGGTGGAATTAAACTGCCATGGCGGCTATACCATAACCAGTACCATTCTTAGCCTCCTCTATAAGCAAGGTGCCAGGCCGGCAGAGCCTGGTGAATTTACCAAACGCGCTTTTTTAAACGGTAGGATAGATCTGGCACAAGCTGAGGCAGTTATGGATATCATCCAGGCCCGAACCGACAAAGGATCAAAAGTTGCAGTTAAGCAGCTTGAAGGTTCTTTATCTCATCGGCTGGATGAAATCAGGGAAAAACTGATCACGCTCCTGGCTCAAATTGAGGTAAATCTGGATTACCCGGAATACGATGCTGAAGAAATAACCCTGGCAAGAGCAGAAGAAGAAACAAATGAGATCATTAACAATCTGGAGGCACTCCTTTCCAGCTTCCATTTCGGTAAAATTCTTCGTGAAGGCATGGAAGTTGTGATCGCCGGAAGGCCGAATGTGGGAAAATCTGCGCTAATGAATCGTCTTGTACGTAAAAACAGGTCCATTGTCACTGATATTCCAGGAACGACCCGTGATATTATTGAAGAGTATATCAATATAAGAGGCGTGCCGGTTAAGCTTGTCGATACGGCAGGTGTCCGTGAAACTGAAGACCGGGTGGAGCAATTAGGTGTGGAAAGAAGTCTAAAGGCCCTAACAGATGCGGACTATGTGGTGGTTCTGGTCGATGCCTCCAATCCCCTGCAAGATGAGGATAAAAAGGTACTTGCCCAGGTTTCAGCTGGGGATAAACCCTTTATTCAGGTCTTTAATAAAATGGATTTGGTCAAGGATGAGGAAGATAAAAAAGCTTTAAAAGAAGAAAATCCTAATGCCCTATTCCTTTCCGTTTTGGAGGATAAGGGTGTTGAGGACTTGGAAGAGCGGATTTTCAAATTTGCAACAGAAAACAATCAGGATTTGGATAATCAAATACTTATAACGAATACCCGGCATGAACATCAGCTTAAAAAGGCTAAAAGTTTCCTTGAAGCTGTTATAAGGGCAATTCATCACGATATGACGCTGGATATGGTAGCCCTGGATTTAAAGTCCGCCCTTGAAGAACTGGGAAGAATAACAGGACATCATGCAGATGAAGATGTGGTCAATGCCATATTCTCAAGATTCTGTCTTGGCAAGTAGCCCGGACTTTATTTATTCTGAATAAGCTGATCATTAATGGTAAAGCCATATTTAGAGCTTTAAAAAGATTAAAAAGGTGATAAAAGCATGAGTGATTTTATTGGTGGGGAGTATGATATTATTGTTGTTGGAGCAGGCCATGCAGGTTGTGAGGCGGCATTGGCGTCTGCACGCCTGGGTCTCAAAACAGCCGTTTTCAGTCTTAATTTAGACAGTATCGCCAATATGCCTTGTAATCCCAATATTGGAGGTACAGCAAAAGGCCAATTGGTTAGGGAGATTGATGCCCTGGGTGGGCAGATGGGATTGTCTGCGGATGAAACATTCATCCAATCCAAGATTCTCAATAAAGCCAAGGGCCCTGCCGTATATTCCCTTAGGGCACAGATCGATCGCAAGGCCTATCATACCCATATGAAATGGGTTTTGGAGAATCAGGAAAATTTGGATATAAAGCAGGCTGAAGTCGTTGAGCTTCTATATCAGGATAATAAAGTAACAGGCATACGAGTCCATACCGATACGGTTTATTTATGCAGCGCCATTGTACTGACAACGGGGACCTATCTCAAAGGGCGCATTATTATAGGTAATACAAGTTTTAGTGGTGGTCCGGACGGTTTGTTCCCAGCAAACCGCCTTTCTGAAAGCCTTAAGGACTTGAATATTGAATTGTTGCGTTTTAAAACAGGTACTCCGGCCCGTATCAATCGGCGAAGTGTAGACTTTTCTAAGCTCGTTGAAGAAAAAGGCGATGAGGAAATTACACCTTTCTCCTTCATGACCGGAGAAATACAAAAAGAGCAGTCCTCTTGTTATCTTGTCCACACCACTGAGGAGACACACCGTATTATCCGCGAAAACCTCCACCGATCACCCCTTTACGGGGGGAATATTGTGGGAATAGGCCCACGTTATTGTCCCTCGATTGAAGATAAAATTGTTAGGTTTGCAGATAAAGAGAGCCACCAGGTTTTTGTTGAGCCTATGGGACTCAATACTCAGGAAATGTACATTCAGGGGATGTCAACAAGTATGCCTGAGGATGTTCAAATAAAGATGGTTCAGTCGTTGCCGGGTCTTGAGAAAGCCTCCATTATGCGGCCGGCCTATGCTATTGAATATGATTGCATTAATCCTACTCAGCTTAAGCTATCACTGGAGTTTAAGCATATCGAGGGCTTGTTTGCAGCCGGTCAAATCAATGGAAGCTCCGGTTATGAAGAAGCCGCAGCACAAGGGCTGATGGCAGGTATTAATGCCGCCATGAAGCTTAAAAATAAGGAGCCTCTTATTTTAGATCGTTCCCAGGCTTATATTGGGGTTCTAATTGATGATTTGGTGACTAAAGGGACAAATGAGCCCTATCGCATGATGACATCCCGTGCTGAGTATCGCCTCTGGCTAAGGCAGGATAATGCGGATATTCGCCTGACCCCATTGGGCCGAAGCGTGGGCCTGGTTACCGATGAGCGCTATAATCGGTTTACAGAAAAAAAACAGCAGATCGATCAGGAGCTCAATAGGTTAAAGGAAATTATTCTTCCTCCCAACGAGGAAACCAACGGCTTTTTAGTGAGGCATAAAAGCTCAAAAGTGGCGTCGGGCATCAGGCTCTATGATTTATTGAGGCGACCTGAAATTGAGTATGCTTTTCTAAAAGAGATTGGGCAGGACCCGGGACTGAATAAAGAGGTTGTGGAGCAGGTATCCATAAGTATTAAGTATGAGGGCTATCTTGAGAGGCAAATGGCTCAAATTCAACAATTTAAACGCTTTGAAGAGAGACGCCTGCCCGAGGACATCGACTATGCCAATATTCATGGGTTGAGGCTTGAAGCCCGACAAAAGCTCAGTACCCATAGGCCTCAGTTTTTAGGACAGGCATCAAGGATATCAGGGGTATCCCCTGCAGATATCTCAGTGCTTCTGGTATATTTGGAATCCCTAAAAAGAAAGGATTCCTGAAAAGGAAAGGTAAAAGAATGTTAAGTGAGCATTATGAAAAGCTTCTCCAAGATGGCTCGGCCTCGTTTGGGCTTAACTTATCCCAAGAGCAGGTCCACAAGTTCTCTTTATACGCCAAGCTGCTTGTTGAGTGGAATGAAAAAATAAATCTGACCGCTATTTCTGATGATGAAGGCATTGTCATTAAGCATTTCTTAGATTCTCTTTCTCTCTTCCCCATGATTCCTAAAATGTCAGGAGCCTTAATTGACATCGGAACCGGAGCAGGTTTTCCGGGTATTCCTTTAAAAATTGCTGGGGAAAACCTTCAGGTCACCTTATTAGATTCGCTGGAAAAAAGAGTAAAGTTTCTGAGCGAGGTTTATACGACTTTGCAGCTTAACGGTATTACAGCCGTACACGGGCGGGCTGAAGACTTTGGAATTGATAAGCAATACAGGGAGCGCTTTGATATAGCAGTAGCTCGAGCGGTCGCGGCTTTGCCCGTCCTTTTGGAATATTGCTTACCCTTTGTTAAGGTGGGTGGACTCTTCATGGCCATGAAGGGACCCGATGTTAAAGAGGAGCTGCAAGAATCCCAAAAAGCATTAGAGGTTCTTGGCGGGGAGCTCATAGAAACTAAGAGCTTTAGTCTTCCCTACGGCAATTACGAAAGATGTGTGGTCGTGGTAAGAAAATGTCGACACACACCGTCAGCTTATCCCAGAAAAAGCGGTAAGCCGACAAAACTTCCAATCAAATAACGCCCAAATACGCTTATTATAAGGGTTTGTGCGATATAAAAACTGTTTAAAAAGAAGGATTGGAGCAAGATTAAGGCGAATTCTTTAATCCATAGAAAAATGTGCTGATACACAAAAGAGGATGAAAGGAAAGGTGCCGTATGATTGCTACAAAATTCAGATTTCCTGGGCTAGAGAAAAAAAATGAGAATCGAGGCGCGGAAGATAAGAAAATAACAATGATTCCGATTGATTTGATAAGACCCAATCCCTATCAGCCTAGGAGAAAATTTGACCAGTCTTCAATGGATGAGCTTTGCCAATCAATCCAACAGTATGGTGTCATCCAACCCATTAATGTGAGGAAAATTACCAATACACATTATGAGCTGGTTGCAGGAGAAAGGCGCCTAAGGGCGACAGCCATGGCCGGTCATAAAGAAATTCCCGCCATAGTTGTGGATATCGGAGAAGATGATTCTGCTATAATGGCTCTTATAGAGAATCTTCAAAGAGAAGACCTTGGTTATATGGAGGAAGCGGAGGGCTATCGCAATCTCATTAAAGAGCATGGCCTTACTCAAGAGGAATTGGCTCAGAAAATAGGTAAAAGCCAATCTACTATTGCCAATAAGATCAGACTTCTAAGACTATCCCCCATGGTAAAAAAGCTACTGGCCGACAATGGTCTTACCGAAAGACATGCTCGTGCCCTTTTAAAAATAGAAGATGAACAGATTCAGCTGAAGGTGCTGCAAAAGGTATGCGATAGAGGCCTAAATGTCAGAAAAACGGAAGAACTTGTACAAAGGGCATTGGATAAATACTGTAACACTGTAAGATCGGATGAGTACAAGGGACGTGTCACCAAATCGATAAAAGATATCCGCATTTTTGTCAATACGATTCGCCAGGCCATTGATACCATGAAAAAGTCGGGAGTCAATGCCCGGGCTGCTCAAATAGATCGGGGCGAATATTTGGAATTCATTGTTCGTATTCCTAAACGTGAGGATCTGCAAAAGGCTCAATGAAGGAATATTCCAAAGGAATATTTCAAAGACTGAACCCATGAATATTGAGACCTTTTGGATCACATATGCGATCTCCATCTTTGGCCTGCCCATAAGGGGCAGGCTACTTTTTTTATGCAGGTCGAGGCTTGTGGTGTGTACCTTGGTACACAGACTTTGCCCTTTCCTGAAGGGACCTCCCTATACGAGGCCTTACATCAACGGGTATATTGATGAGAGACAGTATTATACCCGATGGTTATTGGAAGGGTCTGAAGATGGGAATACTTATTTTGTTATTGAAGATAAGACCGATGCAAAGACCGATCTACCCCATGACCTGGTGGTTAATGAAACGGGCTATAAAGCAAGATATATAAATTGCTCAATCAAAGAGCTGCCCTATAATCAAAAGCCATGCTTATCTTACCTTAGAGTTTTTGGAATCGGAGAGGGGGATTTACCTGGAAAGGCCGTTGGTATTAAAACAGAGTTGATAAACCCATTTGATCTTATAGTAGAATGGGATTCTGAAAATGCCGTGGGCGCCAATGTTCTTTGGGGTTTTCAGCCGGACAAACTCTATCACAGTTATATGGTACTGGGTAGAGAGTGTACCTGATAAATGACAACTAAAAACTCGCCTTATCCGCCTACTGGCCCTTCTTCCCCGATTTAAGTGGACATTGGAAGAAATGTTGATTAAAATATAAGAGGTATCCCTTTATAAAAAGGGTACAATATCTAACGCATGGAAATGAAAGGAAGCAGTATAAATGTCCGAGAACGGCG
>JAEYPI010000180.1 GCA_023410885.1 Bacillota bacterium | reverse complement strand
ATGTTCAAGGAACTTGCAAAGTGTATCAGAGAATACAAGAAAACCTCCATTCTATCACCTGTACTGGTTTCATTAGAGGTTGTTCTGGAATGTATCATACCGTTTATGATTGCACGGCTAGTCAATCAGATCAAAGCGGGGAGCGAACTTCGGGTTATAGCATTCTACGGATTGATACTGGTGCTTATGGCCGGTCTTTCGCTGACCTTTGGCGCGCTGGCAGGTGCTGCTTGCGCTAACGCATCCTGTGGTTTTGCTAAAAACATCCGTAAGGATATGTTTTATAAAATCCAAACCTACTCCTTTGAAAATATAGACTCATTTTCGGCTTCGTCCCTTGTAACGCGTATGACTACTGATGTCACCAATGTACAACAAGCCTATATGATGATTATTCGAACAGCGATTCGCGCCCCGTTAATGTTTATATTTTCCTTTATTATGGCTTTTGTTATGGGTGGTAAAATGGCTTTGATTTTCGTGCTTGTGGTCCCCATCCTCGGCATAGGCCTATTTATGGTTGCAAAAAAAGCACTTCCAATGTTCAGAAGGGTTTTCAAAAAATATGATGCGCTAAACAGTTCGATACAAGAGAATATAAAAGGCATGCGCGTTGTGAAATCCTATGTTCGCGAAGAGTATGAAAATGAAAAATTTGGACAAGCGGCAAGCGATGTGTGCATGGATTTTACTAAAGCCGAGAAAATTCTAGCCCTTAACAACCCATTGATGCAGTTTTGCATGTATACGGTTATGATTTTTGTCTTATCTTTTGGCTCTTATACCATTATCACCTCAAGAGGCTTAAATCTGGATGTAGGACAGTTTTCTTCCATGCTGACTTACAGCTTCCAAATTCTCATGAGTTTAATGATGTTATCGATGGTGTTTGTCATGATTACGATGGCCACCGAGTCAGCACAACGTATTGTGGAGGTGCTCAGGGCTAATATCACGCTTTCGAATCCCGATAACCCGGTCATCGAAATTCGTGACGGTTCTGTTGATTTTAATGGTGTCAGCTTCAAATACTCTGAAAAAGCGGAGAAGATGGCTCTGGCGAATATTGATTTGCACATCAAATCGGGTGAAACCATAGGCATTATTGGTGGAACCGGTGCATCAAAATCCACATTGATACAGCTTATCTCACGACTTTATGACACCACCGAAGGAACTGTCCTGGTGGGTGGGGTGGACGTAAAAAAATATGATCTGACTGCATTACGCAATCAGGTAGCCGTTGTCCTACAAAAGAACATATTGTTCTCAGGCACCATCAAGGAAAATCTTCGTTGGGGTAATAAAGAAGCCACCGATGAGGAGCTTGTTGAAGCTTGTAAGCTTGCTCAGGCTGATGAATTTATTATGCAATTCCCGGATAAATATGATACCTATATTGAGCAAGGTGGTGCAAATGTATCGGGTGGCCAGAAGCAGAGGCTTTCTATTGCCAGAGCCTTGCTGAAAAAGCCCAAAATACTGATTTTGGATGATTCTACAAGTGCTGTTGACACCAAAACGGATGCTTTAATTCGAAAGTCATTGCGCCATTATCTTCCCCAAACAACGAAGATTATCATCGCACAGCGTACCTCCTCGGTGGAGGATGCCGACAGAATCATAGTGATGGATAATGGCACCATCAATGCCATTGGAACGCATAGAGAACTGCTCCAAAGCAATGAAATTTATAAAGAGGTCTACATTTCTCAAAATAAGGCGGGTGACAATGATGAAAAATAAGAAACCACTCAATAAAGGAATGATTCTTCGTCTTATTAAGACCTTGTTTGGGTTTTATCCAGTTATGATGCCTGTTGTGATTTTTTGCATCATTTTTAATGCGGTAGTCAGCTCGGTTCCTGCGGTTTTCATGCAAAATGTTATTGCTGTTGTGGAGGAAAGCTGGCAAAGCGGCGATTGGAAAGCTGTATCGGGTAGGATTTTCTATTTGGTGGGTCTATTACTCATCTTCTATATCTTTTCCCTTGCTTCTGGTTTTACCTATAACCGTATGATGGCAGTTATTACGCAAGGATTTCTTAAGAAACTGCGCATCAAAATGTTTTCCGGTATGCAAAATCTGCCTGTCAAATATTTTGATACCCATAATCACGGCGATATCATGAGTTACTATACCAACGATATTGATACGCTCAGACAGATGGTGTCCCAGAGTATTCCACAGCTGCTGATATCTGGAGTTACAGTGCTCACCGTATTCTTCATTATGCTCTATTACAGTATTTGGCTTGCTCTTATTGTGGTGCTCGGCGTTGTTTGTATGGTGCTGATCACCAAAAAAGTCGGTGGCGGCTCAGCCAAGTACTTTGTGCGGCAGCAAATGGCATTGGGCAAAGCGGAGGGCTTTGTTGAAGAAATGATAAATGGTCAAAAGGTTATCAAGGTCTTTTGTCATGAGGAAGAGGCCAAAGCGGACTTCGATAAAATTAATGACACCCTGTTTGCCGAGGCTGAAAAGGCGAATAAATATGCCAATATGCTGATGCCCATCCTTAATAACATCGGGAATGTCCTATATGTCTTTGTCGCATTGTCTGGGGGGCTGCTCCTGCTCACTAATATGCCGAATTTCAGTATATCGGGGCTGGCTTTCAGCATCAGTATTGTCGTGCCTTTCTTGAATATGACCAAGCAATTTTCGGGTAATGTGAGCCAGGTTTCCAATCAGGTTAACGCCGTGGTCATGGGCTTGGCTGGTGCCCAGAGGGTATTTGACTTGATTGACGAAAAGCCCGAGGTAGACGACGGGTATGTCACGCTGGTTAATGTAAAGGAGTATAACGGGGATTTGGTGGAATGCGAGGAGTGCACCGGTCTCTGGGCCTGGAAGCACCCCCATGGAGACGGCACAGTCACTTATACAAAGCTTACAGGTGATATACGGATGTTTGATGTTGACTTCGGCTATGAGGAAAACAAGACGGTATTACACAACATAACCCTTTACGCAGAGCCAGGCCAAAAAGTGGCATTTGTCGGTGCGACGGGTGCAGGTAAGACTACCATTACCAATTTAATTAATCGTTTTTATGATATTGCCGACGGTAAGATTCGTTATGACGGTATTAATATCAACAAAATCAAAAAAGCAGACTTGCGCCGTTCTCTCGGCATAGTGCTGCAGGATACGAATCTATTTACCGGTACCGTTATGGATAACATCCGCTATGGAAAGCTTGATGCAACCGATGAAGAGTGTATTGAAGCCTCAAAACTGGCCGGGGCTCATGATTTTATCACAAGGCTTCCCGAAGGCTATAATACGCCGCTGTCCGGGAACGGCTCTAATCTTTCACAAGGACAGCGTCAGCTTCTGGCCATTGCTCGAGCTGCTGTTGCAAACCCGCCTGTAATGATTTTAGATGAAGCCACTTCATCTATTGACACGCGAACCGAGGCCATTGTTCAGCGCGGTATGGATGCGCTGATGAAGGGGCGAACGGTATTTGTCATCGCCCATCGGCTTTCCACTGTCAAAAACTCTGACGTGATTATGGTCCTTGACCAGGGACATATTGTTGAGCGGGGAAATCACGAAAAGCTCATTGCAGAGCGAGGCAAGTATTATCAGCTCTATACAGGTGCCTTTGAACTGGAATAAGAGGAAAGTATACATAGAAAAAGCCTGATAACCGTTACAATAATTCGGTTACAGGCTTTTGTTTATTGTGAAGTGCGTAAACGGGTGGGGATTCTTATACTAAAAGCGCATAAGGTGCTTTAACATAGGTGCGAAGTCAAATGATATTTTCATAAGCCAGTTCATTATTAAGCAGTTCTTTGCAGTAGGGAAGCTCATGGGCCGAAAGGTTCTCAAACACAAATGCCCCACAGCGGCATTTGATGTAGCGTTTGTTCTCCATCTCGAAGGCAAAGCCACCGGCACAGCTATCACGGCAGTGCAAGCATTCCCATCCGCTTGACCGGATTGTTTCGCGAATATTTTCAGGATAATGCATGACTTTACCTATGTACTCGCCAATATGCTGAAGGTTTAGCTTGGCTGAAAGCTTGTCCTGACAGATTTGCAAGCTCATAATGACCTTTTTGCTCTTGTTACCAGTATAGACGCATGACCAGTCGTTGCGCATGAAGCCACCCATCCTAACTGTAGGTTTGCTCAGCATGGCCAAGGTTTTATGTAGTTCAGCCGCAATCTTGCGGCCCTCACTGTCAAGTGCATGGTAGATCGATTCCTCGGTCAGCTTGGGTGCTTTAACGGTCTCGTTTTCAAGAAGCCCATTGTGAAGCATATAAAAATAATTTTTAGATTTTGTAAAATCCCCCTTGTTCAATAGCAGGGTTGCTTCAGCCATAGCTTTAAGTGCCACAAGAAGATAGGGGTTGCTGGGGTATGAGATATAAACACGGTCACTGTCTTTGACCACCTTACCAAACCCGTCCATCTTGAAGCCGTATTCACAAAGCTTTATGAGTAAAAGCTGCAGGCCGGTGATTTTCAATTCCTTGGCGGTGGTAAGCAAACTACTACCGTCAAGTATCAGGGACAAATCTGCTTGTAGCGTGCCTTTAATACCCAATATGAGCAATAAGTGGGGCACCCTGATAAAGCTGGCATTTGAGTGAGTGTACTCGACATTTTTTGCGTCATATATCACATTTTCCTTCAACAGCATGCCAAAGCCTGAAGGGTCCTTTGCGATGTCAGCATACAAACATCTGACAAGCCTCAGCAGGGCAATGAAGCCCTCCTGAAACTGACCTTTTTCGATACCGTACAAAAAACTCGAATTAATTTTCATTGATTGAGGATCGTCTATTACGTTTTTTAGATAGTTGGTTGCGATTCCTTGAACATAGTAATTCATGCTCAACCTCCAATTCATAAAACTTTCCCGTCTCATTACCGCTACTTCCATAAACCGCCTAAAATTATAAGCCCGTCCACATATATTAAATCATACCATAGGATATTTGACATTAGTGTGTCATATTTGTGTGAGTAAATAAAATCCTTGCCGGCTAAAACACAAATCCCTGTCGATTATGCTAGTTTGGATGAATGGCCCCCTTGGGATTGCAGAAACAACCCCCAATAAGATACAATAATTTATTAGGTAAGGGAGTACCACGTACCAAAATCCCTCAGGCCTTCTGTCCCGATGCAGGAGGATGGAGAAAAAATGACAATAGAGGCACCTACATATGGTTTCAGCTTGGAATTGACAGAAGTTACACAAAAGACCTAAAGGGTCCAATTCCGGTTTACTGAGGTGATTGGACTGGAGAGAAAGGAATCTTTTCCATGAAGAAAACCCTGTGGACTAAAAACTTTACGCTACTGACTGTCGCCACTGTGCTAGGTGCTACAGGGGGCATTGCCTCCTCCTTTGCCCTGTCCTTTCTGGTGTTTGATGAAACAGGCAGTACTCTGGCGGCAGCACTTCTTGTTGCCGTGCAATTCATCCCTAATTTTGTTGTCCCCATGATAGCTGCTCCACTGATGGATCGTATGCCGCGCAAGCCCTTTTTAGTGGGTGGCGATGGGGTGAATGGTGTGCTGTACTTCCTTGCGGGGCTGTACCTGATCAACTGTGACTTTTCCTACACGGCCTATATGGCCTTTTCGCTGGTGCTGGCCAGTCTTGGAGCCTTCGATCATCTGGCTTATAATAGCATCTATCCCCAATTGATTCCTGAGGGTTTTGAGCAAAAGGGATATACGGTGTCTGGAATGATTTATCCCACGCTGATCGTCATTATGACTCCGATTGCGGCAGTATTATATGAGGTCGTTGGTGTTGGGATGATTTTGCTCATTCAAGGTGTGCTTTCCATCCTAGCTGCCATGACCGAGAGCCGAATCCAAGTCCAGGAGCCCGACCGACGGGGAGGAGAAAGGTTTTCCATTCAACTTTGGTGGAAGGACATTCAGGATTCAGTACGATATCTGAAACAGGAAAAGGGTATTTTGAATATCTACACCTATATTTCAGTGTCCAATAGCATGGCAACGGGCTATTCGCCGATTCTCGTGGCTTTTTTTCGAACCATGCCGGGCTTTACCATTGCCATGTACTCTGCCTTTTCGGTGGCGGGGTTCGCAGGACGAACACTGGGTGGACTTGTGCATTACAATGTAAAAATACAGGAAAAGAAGCGGTTTTCTTTTGCCTTTTTTGTTTATCAGATGTATGAAACCATGGATATGTGCCTTTTGT
>JAEYPI010000137.1 GCA_023410885.1 Bacillota bacterium | reverse complement strand
ATGCTTGTGCTATTCATCTTTGTACCCGCCCTGAATGCCGGGACAGTAGGAATTATGGTTCCGGTAAGCGTACTTTTCACTTTGGCGGTCAGCCGCTTCATGTATAAAAAAGGCATGCTGGGTTAGGGAGAGAGGTAGTAAAATGGTTGAGTTCTACATTATTCTTGCCCTTATCGTCACTTTTGTTGCGATAATCCTGGTTAGGGCTGCCATGTTCAAGCCCCCGGTGGAAAAAACCGAAAAGCCTGAGGAAGTGAACTTTGAGCATGACGCAGCCATATCCGCGTTGCAGGAGCTAGTACGCTGCCGCACCGTCTCCTTCTACGACCCCTCCCTGGAAGATGATGACGAGTTTGAAAAACTCATTAGGCTGCTTTCAAAGCTTTATCCGGAGGTAGCTCGTATATGTACCCTAACCCGCCTTCCCGATAGAGCCCTTTTATTTAAATGGGAGGGCATGGAGCACAGCGAGCCCTCGGTCCTGATGGCCCATTACGACGTGGTACCTGTGAATGAGGAAAGCTGGACAAAACCTCCCTTTGACGCCCTCATCGATGAAAACGGTGTGCTGTGGGGCCGGGGCTGTCTGGATACCAAGCTTACCTTCAACGGTATTATGTACGCCGCAAACCACCTTATTTCCCTTGGCTTTAAGCCCAAGCATGATATTTATTTTGCCTTCTCCGGCGGTGAAGAGGTCAATGGGCCCGGGGCCCCAAACATCGTAGATTGGTTTGACCAGCAGGGCATCTCCCCCGCTCTTGTGTTGGATGAAGGCGGGGCCGTGGTTGAAAAAGTCTTCCCCGGAGTCAATCGCCCCTGCGGCTTGATTGGCATTGCTGAAAAAGGCATGATGAATTTGGAGTTTCGCGTCTCCTCAGCCGGCGGACACGCATCGTCCCCTAAGCCCCACACCCCCATCGGCATACTTTCCAGAGCCTGCCGCAGGGTGGAAGACCATCCCTTTAAGATGCATATCACCGGCCCTGCGGCTGAAATGTTTGATACTCTCGGTCGCCACTCCACCTTTATCTACCGCTTGATTTTTGCTAATCTCTGGTGCTTTGGCGGTATTCTGGACATGTTGAGCAAAAAGTCAGGGGGCGAGATGAATGCCTTGCTGCGCACCACTGTGGCCTTTACGCAAGCCTCAGGAAGCCAAGCCCCCAATGTCATCCCACCTTCAGCTTCTTTCGTGGCTAACCTAAGGCTCAACCCTCACGATAGCATGGATAGCGCCGTGGAATATATCAATAGCATTGTATCCGATGAGAATGTGCATCTCACCGTGGGGAAGGGGGCGGTTAACCCCAGTGCCATTTCAGAGACCCACTGCCCCGCCTGGGATAAGCTTGCTGAAACTGTGGCGGAGACCTGGAAGAGTTGTATCGTCAGCCCTTATCTGATGGTCCAGTGCTCTGACAGCCGCCATTACGGCCGTATCTCCAATCATGTATATCGCTTTTCAGCCGCTGACTTGACTGCCGAAGAGCGCAGCAGCATTCATGGTAACGACGAGCACGTCCGGGTCGAGGTGGTAAAACGAGCTGTGGAATTCTATATTCGCCTCATGGGTAAGTGCTGACAGGGACTAATTATTAGTTTTAATCTAATTTGAGATGCGGCTGTACGCCGCTGCAAACAGCATTAAACATGGCCACTTGTGTGAAGGTGATGTTAATTTTTACTTTTAAGGCTCTCAATGAAAACATCTACAATTATCTCGTCAAATTGCTTCCCACGATGCACCACAAGCTCATGAATGGCGTTTTCAACCGACAGGGCATTTTTTCTGTACGGCCTGACGCTGGTCATGGCATCATAAGCATCGGCAACACAAACTATTCGGGACAACAAATCGATCTCGGACCCTTTTAACCCATTGGGATAGCCTTTCCCATCGATTCTTTCGTGATGCTCATAAACAATTCTTCTGCACGAATCTAAAAACTTCAAGTTTTTTAGAATATTATTACCCTTTTCCGGATGCAGCTTCACCAGAAAAAACTCTTCGTCTGTCAATGGTCCTTCCTTGTCCAGAATATGCTCCGGTACCCCAATCTTGCCGATGTCATGCAATATACTGCTGAATTTCAGATCCTCCTTCTGCTGCTTGCTCAAGCCCAGTGCCTCGGCAATCATAATTGAATACTCCATTACCCTCTGGCAATGCCCTCTTGTATAAGGATCCTTTTCTTCAATAGCATTTGCCAGTGCTCGGACTGTTTCAAAATAACTATCGTGATTTTGCTGCAAAAGGTTCTCCAATTCTTCGTTCAGAGCAGTGGTCTCTTCATAGAGGGCTGTGATCTCATCCTTCTGGGACAATATTTCACTGCTTTTGCTCTCAAGTGCCTGTTGTATCCGGTATCTTTCATCCAGCAGCTTCTTTATGTCCCGGATCATATGGTTGAATTGCCGGCCCAACAGAGAAAACTCATCATTTGACTCGATACTGAAGGAATACTCCATATTCCCGCTGGATACCTGCCGTATTCCTTCGGTAATTTTGTCTACGGGTTTGCTGATATATCTTGCCCTATACAGGCCGAAGGCAGCTGCCAAAACAGCACCGACACTGACTACTGCAATGATGATGCCGACATTCTGCCTGAGATTTTCAGAAAGCATCGAGTCGTTGTAAACCACTTCCACAACGTTTCTTTCATTGGTCCCCCGAGCTCCGATGATGGCATAGGGAATATATTGATAATAAGCCTTGGTTCCGTTATATTCCCCTACTGCCTCAACAGTCTCCATGGTTTCAATAGCCCTTTTAAAGTATTCGGCATGTTCCGGCTTAACAGTCATGCTCTCACTGTTTTCATTTTTTTATAGGAAACCCCTTCATAGTCGAACAGAATGATGCTGTTGACTAAATCACTGTCTTGAACAAGCTTCTCTTCGAAGTTGTCAAACCCTATTCCGGCTAGATTATCCTGTTTATTAATAGGTGCTCCTGTCTCAAAGATATACTTTCCGTCAGGAGAAGAAATATAGCAGAATTTCGTCATATCAGAGCCATTAAGGGACAGGCTCATTCTGGCCGCTGAAAAAGTCCTGTCCGCTCGCAGTTCATCCAAATATTGAACAAAATCAGGCCAAGGAGAAAAATTCAGCCCAATATCCTTTTCATCATTGGTCGCGATAACCGTGTTATTTTCATCTATTATGTAAAGGTTGACATTAGTTTTGCTTATCAAAAAAGGCTCAAGCTCAAACGCGATGTTTCCTTGGGCTTCATATTGCTTTACAACAGCTTCAAGAATTTCTCGGGCTTCAGTCTCCAAGGGACGCTCATTCAGAAGATTGATGTAGTCTGCGTCCCGTACGATATTAAGGACTCTGTCCCTGATAAGGCTTTTGCTAAGCTCAAAGCTTTGAACAAGGCTCTTTCTCATAATTACATACTGAAAAATCCCCATAAAGCTTGAAACCAAAAGCACGACACTGAACAGCAGCATACTGAGCTTATACTTGAAGGCTACAAAATCCGGGAATATCTTCATACGTTCCCTCCAATATCAGCCAACTTGACTGTCGGCCCTATCGTTACTGCTCGATAAGAAGCATCTGTACGTAATGGTTGTCTTTTTTCTTTTTTTCTCTTTTTATAGCGTACATTTTATTGTCAGCCTTTTTAACCAAAACATCAGGGTCACTGCCATCCTCCGGATAAAGGCTCAACCCAATGCTGACATTAAGATCAACAGAGCTGCCTTGGATGGTCAACGACTGATTGACCGAATTTAGTATCCGCTCAACCAACTCCATAGCTGATTCATGATCAGTCACCCCATATACCAGGAAGGTGAACTCGTCCCCTCCAATACGGGCCAGGATGTCGGTCTCGCCAATGCAGGCCCGTGCTCTTCTTCCGATTTCGCAAAGAGCCATATCTCCTGCCTCATGCCCATAGCAGTCATTGATCTGTTTAAGGTCGTCCATATCGAGAAAGAGCACCGCAAACCTATCCCGACCGGGATCCGACTTCAGCAGGGTGTAACTGAGGTGTTCATAGAAATATTTTCTGTTAGGCAGCCCTGTCAAGCTATCGTGATGCGCCAGAAACATAATCTGCTCTCTTGCCCTTCTGTTCTCGGCTGCCTCTCTTTCCAGGTCTTTATAAAGGCGGATGTCCTGACCGACAATGATGATGCCCAATAAATCCTTCATGCCGGGATCGATGATTGGAGAAGAGGTCAAGCCTACCGGAATCAGAGAGCCGTCATTCCTAATACAGAAGACATCTGAAAGGCGGTTTATTTCATTATTGCAATTCGTATCCAAAATCTTATCGACCAGTTCCTGGGGAAGAATCCTTGAAAGGGGCTGGCAGGTCAGATCCCTGGTGGTATATCCCAGGAGCTGTTCGGTATATTTGTTGATACGGAGGATCCTCCCTTCCGGGGAGATCAGAATCACCAGATCCATCATTTCTTGCAGTAATTCTTCTACAAGCAGCTTTGGAGCGATTTCAAACAGCCTGTACTTGATCATGGCATAATATACCCCCACCACCATGATCAAGCTGTAAACGTGACCCAAAGCCGGGAGCAACTCAAGTCCTAATACCGGCAAAACCACTCCCATCACCAAATTGAGCAAAAACGGGGTCAGGCTGGTTGCAACTAAGATCACCGCCTGCTTTCGTTTTCTGCCGCTGCTTGATCTTTTGCCCCAGAGCACTATCAGAACAATACTTAACAAAAGGAAGCTGAAATTATAGATAAAATCTCCTATATAAAAAAAATTCGATATCCATTTTGATGGCTGAGAATCTTTCCTGAAAAGAAAAACGCTGATATAAAAAAACAGAAGGCTTGGTACATACAACAAAACCTTTGTTAACCAGTTCCTAATGATTTTATTCTCAGTAAACTGCAATGTCATATGTAGAATGAAGGAGCTGAAGGTGCACCAGCCGATAGCCGAAATTTTCATCCAGATATGCTGGTTTTCCACCGAAACATAGACAAAAGCATATGCGAATGACCAAATGGACATACTGAAGCAAAACATCAAAAACAATCTGCTCAGAATGGCTTTGGGCTCGCGAAAAAAAGCAAATATCCCAATAAAAAAATAGGCAATGCACGCCATCAAGGAAGCTGCCGAAAACACATTCATAGTTGAACCCCGCTAATGAACTGCTATTTCTAGAGATTATCTGAACTTTTACCCAATAAATTTGAATTTGAAACACCAATTCCAGCATAAATAACTTGTCTTGAATAACAGAGATTACCCTGAGGTAGCGGTTAGAGAGACACTGCAAAATTCATTGGTTCACGTGTTGGCGGCAATGGAATAGAGCGTATGTGCAAGTGGTCGTATAGGGCTTTACCCACTAAAAGCCCTGAAATAAAAGAGCTGGACAGTCAAATCTGACAGTCCAGCCTGTGGTCGAGGTGAGAGGACTTGAACCCCCGGCATCTTGGTCCCAAACCAAGCGCGCTACCAACTGCGCTACACCTCGAAGTGCAACGGATTAAATTATACATGGTTTTCTCCTGCTTTTCAAGCCCCA
>JAEYPI010000135.1 GCA_023410885.1 Bacillota bacterium | reverse complement strand
CCTCCTTTATAAAAATATATAGGTTGAACTGGGCTGCTCTGAAAAAAGTAATGTAGTTTCCGTGCTCAAAGGCACAATCATTTATTCACAAGAACAGCCATCGCAGAGTTAGGCACGGGCTTATTCGCCCATAGAAACGAATTCTACCAATCGTCCTCGCTCTTACAGTCCAACCTATATTATTTTTATCGTCATATATGGTAATTTAAGGAATAGTAATATAAAATTATACTAATGTTTTTCATTATCATTTATACTGAGGGGGAACATGGAATGCAGGAAATTTCAGATACAAAAATCGTTTATAAAAATATAGGCAAAATATTTTTTGCTTTGGCATGCTTTGTAGCTATAAGGAAAACCTTGCCGTCATTTTATCAGATGTCTACGAAACAAGTAATAAACAGCTCGGTTAATTCTATCGTCGCAGGTTTCATAGGGCTGTTTATTTTTCTGATTTTCAGAGGTAAAAAGTTGTTTACTTATGACATGAAAGTTACAGCAAAGAGAATGAACGGAAAAAGCTTTCTGAAGTTTTTTATCTGCGTATTAGCGGTACAATCTGTAATGGCATGGTGCATTAATTTGACGGAGAGTGTATTGAACGGCGCAGGCATTACAATGTATGGAGGTATCTTTGACACGAATGTTGCGAGCATCCCTGCCATGACTATTATTGTAGGAGTTTTGATTGGTCCGTTGATTGAAGAAATCATATTCAGAGGTGCCGTAATGAGGACACTCGAAAGCAAAGGAAAAGTGCTTGCAATTCTGATTTCGGCAATACTGTTTGGATTTTACCATTGTGCTTTTATGCAGGGAATGTTTGCAGTGTTCGTAGGTATCATATTTGCATTTGTAGCAATAGAGTATTCGCTTAAGTGGGCGCTGCTTTTGCATTGTATCAACAATTTTCTTGCAGGTGGGCTTAATATGGCAAAATACGCTATTCCCGTCGGCTTAAGTTGGATTATTGAATACGGAATACCTGTTATTTTTCTGATACTTGCCATAATCGTCTGCGCAAAAGACAAAGATACAATAAAAGACTATGTGCAAGGCAACAGGCCAGAAAAAGGTTGCTACAAAAGTGTATTCCGCTCGGTTTGGTTTTGGGTCTTTTTGATTAGTACTTTTTTGTTGGCTGCTACTACAATTCAAAAACTGTGATGAGTGTTTTTAACAGTGTCGCAAGGTAAGTATAATGTTTGGTTGAGTTAATGATATTTTATCCGTAAAATTTGGTTTTGTATTAAAAAATTAAAACTTGTAGTACTCGAACAAAAAGGGAACCCCGGGTCATCAAATGAAAAGGAATCAGCAAAAACACGAGAACAGCAATTAGTAGAACAAATAAAAATATATGAAGGACTGGCTAAGGATAATTAAAGCCGTTGTGGATATATAGTAATGAACAAGCTCCGCTAAAGGGAGTGTGCCGTCACCTTACATAGAGGGTATCACAATATAAACCACGGTACCGAGACCTCTCTTGCTGAGTATTTTAATGCCATATTGATCACCATACATGAGCTGCAAGCGTTTATTGGTGTTGAATAGACCGATATGCTCCGAATGCTCGCCGTCTTCTAAAAGGCGTGTTTTAATTTGTTCCAGAGCAGACTGCTCAATACCTAAGCCATTATCAATAATGGCTATTTTTAAATGAGAATCAATGCGATGTATCTTGATTTTTATGTAGCTGAAGCCTTCCTTTTCTTTGATACCATGGTAAATGGCGTTTTCAATAAAGGGCTGGAAGAGCAGCTTTAGAACCTTATGCTTCACAATACTGTCGTTATACTGCCAAATGAAACCGAATTTATCTCTATAGCGCACTTTTTGAATCTCAATATAGCTCTGGGTATTCTGAATTTCTTCTTCAAGAGACACGGTTTTATCTGAGCTTCCAAGAGAATAATGCAGAATGCTGGATAGGTGCTCGATCATACGACTTGCCTCATTTTGGTCTCCGGTCAATCCAATGGTTTTCCAGTATAGGGTTTTTAAAGTATTAAAAAGGAAGTGAGGATTCATTTGAGACTGGAGAGCCATCATTTCAGTAGCCTTTAAGCGATACTTTTTCTCAGAAAGCTGAACCTTTAAAAAGCTTTGCTCGATAAAGGTTTTAATGATGTTCTGCAAGATATAGCCATACTCGTCCTTCATACGAGAGGGAAGTTTTGGAAGCGGATCGCCCTGTTCGGCCGATTCCAAGGTTGAAATAATGATTTTGAGGTGGTTATAGTTTTTCCGGGTAATGGAATAGGTGATGGCCAAGCCTAAAAGGAAGGATATTATTAAAAGACCTGCGGTCATAAAAACCAGTTTTGTAGGCACTTCGTATAAGGAATCACGTGGGATTATGGACACATATTTTAAAGGATAGCGGTCGGATTGGATTTGAGAAACCATATAATTGCCCTTTATGGATTGGTACCCGAAAAAGCTTTTGGAATTGGCATTGATAGTCCGGATATCTGTATCCGTTATATCCACATTGCTTCCAGTAGAAGAGATCACCTTATTTTCAGCATCAACAATGAGAATGGTTTGCTCCTTATATGAGATAAGGTCTTTGAGCATATTCTCAACATACTCTCTTTTTATGTTCATGACAATCACACCATCAGCTCTAATTGCACCGGGAGAGTATAGCTTTTTATACAGTGTTATGAGTTTAGTTTTTTTAGTTTCAAAGTTATAAAGCTTTGTTTCCCTTGTTTCAATCCAGGTATTGGCCATTTCTGTATTTAAAATAAAGCTGCTGTGCCACGAATTATCCAAAAAGCTATTGAGCCTTTCAATACCCAGATTGGAGACAAAAAAGCCTTGATTACTATTTTTGTAATAAATATAGATGGATTGAATGTACGGTTTTGAATTAACGGGCGGATTCATCAGGTCCATAATAAAATCCATGATGCTGATGCTTTCGTAATCGTTTTGCTTCCGCTCCAATTGCTCCTTTACCTTGATGACAACAGAAGGATTTAATTCAAAATTAATGCTCAAGGAATCCAACTCATTGAATATGAGCTCGACCGTTTCTTTGGTTTGGTTGAGCATTTTGATATTGTTCTTATCAATATCATCCCTTATATAGTCTTGTGTAAGGGAGAAGGAGAAGGTTCCCAGGATAATGACGGGTATCAGAAGCGGAACGATAAAGAGCATGAGATTTTTTAAAAAGAATTTTTTCTTCATATGTATTACACATCCTGATTTTCGTTCTTGCCCATAGGTTTTTTATTGCGATACTCTCTGGGACTCATGCCAAAATAGCTTTTAAATGAGCGCGTAAAATTAAAGGAGTTGCTGTAACCCACCATATCGCTAATCTCATAGGTCTTATAGCGAATATCCTCCAATAGCTCGGCTGCTTTTTTCATTCTGACCTCAATTAAATAGTCAGAGAAATTTTGGTCCGTTTTTTGCTTAAAGAAACGGCTTATGTAATCGGGATTCATATGGACCAGCTTTGTAAGATCCTCAAGGGTTACATCCTTATAGTTTTCGTTGACATATTGCTTGATCATAAAGATGACTTTTTCGTTGAAGTTCATTTCACCTTGGGTGAGAGTCGTTGATACATGAGGGAGGGAAGGGGCGTTATTATCTTCATCAAGATCTCTTTTGACCTTTGAAAATACACGAATGAGCTCATTGTAATTTGTGGATTTTAAAATATAGCTGTTGACGCCATATTCAAGCGCTTTCTGTGCATAATCAAAATCCTTATAACCACTAAAGAAGATGACCCTTGTTTTTGATTTGTTTTCATTTAACGCTTTGGCAAGATCGAGGCCCGTCATAACAGGCATCATGATGTCACAGAGAATGACATCTACAGCATGGTCTTTTAAAAAATCCAAGGCGAGTTTTCCGTTTTCAGCTTGGCCCACAACCTCGAACCCTATTTCATTCCAAGGGAAGAACTTACATAAGCCGTTACGAATTTCGTACTCATCATCTGCAACCAGAAGTCTGTACATATTGCCTCCAACTTCGATAAAAAAGATGGGGTTGTAACTTTAATTTAAATTGCTTAATCTTGTTCCTAGTATACCTTTTATATCGCTTTGTTTAAATATGTAGTTTAATAACTTTATGCCTTTTTCTCTTAAATGTCGATTACTGATTTAAAACATCAAGAGATGATATATAATGAATTTCATATCTTTTGACTGCTCAATTACTGATATAGAATATCAAATGAGATATCTACAATTTAAAAAATTGCCTCTTTATAATGAAAGCAAGCGACTACAAACCGCAAAAATATTTAAGGAGGAAGTTGTCAATGAAAAAGCTTATGAGAGTCTTGAGCGCAATTTGCATGGCTACCCTTCTCATCACATCCTTTGCAGGATGCGGACAAGAGGCTGCAAAACCTGCAGCTACCAGTAATTCTGCAACACCGTCCGCAACACCAAAAGAATCTGAACCTCCAAAACCTGTCACTATGAGATTCAGCTGGTGGGGTTCGGACATAAGGCATCAAGCTACTTTAGATGCCATAGCAGCTTATAAGCAAAAGAATCCCCATGTAACCATCGAAGGTGAATATGGAGGATATGACGGCTACCAGCAAAAGCTGATGACTCAGCTTTCCGGTGGATCAGCTCCGGACCTTATTCAAATCGATCCCATCTGGAACGCACAACTGGGAGCTCAGAAAGAAAATTTTGTGGATTTAGGCACAAATGCCACTATTGATAGCAAACAATTTGACGACAAGGTCATTAAAGGGTTCTGTACTGTCGATGGTATGGTCATTGGTCTGCCAATGGGTATTAACGGCTTTGGACTTCAAATGAACAAAGCTTTTATGGAAAAGTTCAATATTCCTCTCGATACGGTATGGACCTATGAAAAGATCATTGAAGTGGGTAGAAAGGTTCATGAACAGGATAAAGAATCCTACCTGTTAATTGAGGACCCCACAGGTCTCCAAGTTAAGTTCATGGCAGACTATTCACGTTCAAAGACGGGTAAATACTGGATTAACGACAATTATGAAATTGCAATTAGCAAGGAAGACCTGACCCACCAGTTTACTGTCATGAAAGAGTTGTTTGATAGCGGGGCGGCACTGCCTTTGGGTGAATCTGCTCTCTACAACAATAAGGTCGAACAGCATCCTAAATTCATCAATGGCCAGATTGGTATGACACAGGACTGGTCCGGAACCTTGGCTAAGTATAAGGCTGTTATAAAGCCTGAGAATTTTGTTGTAGGGAATGCTATAACCGCAGAGGGTGGCGTTGATACCTCCACTACATATAAGCCCTCCATGTTGTTGTCTGTTTACAGCAAATCGGCCAATGTTGAGGAAGCCGTTAAGTTTACACAATGGATGCTCAATGATAAAGAAGCCGCTCTTGTTTTGAAGGATTGCCGTTCCATACCCGGCTCCCAGGCTTCAAGGCAGGCTTTAATTGACGCAAATGTGCTGGACAAGGATATTATGACCATGGTTGAAAACACCCTGAAGAACCCGGCAGAGCCTGTTCCTCTGGTCATGAACAATAGTGAAATAGCAGAAATCACCAAGGATGTCTGTCAGAAGGTTGTATTTGGAAAGGCTACACCGGAGCAAGGTGCTAACGAGCTTATTACACGTGTAACTGAAAAGCTCAATGCCCTTAAGGCTGAGAAGAAGTAAGAGTTTCATACCCATTTCAAAATATTTGAGAATAGGGTGTTGCAGAATAGTGTGACACCCTATCCATTAATCTAAACGAGATAAAGGCTTGTTGGGTAAGCCACAGGCTCACACCTCTAATAT
>JAEYPI010000128.1 GCA_023410885.1 Bacillota bacterium | reverse complement strand
GGGTTGGCCTTGGTTTTGAAATCATGGAGTCCAGCATCTGGGTAGCTGTTATGGATTTTTTGCCGTGAGCCATGGCCTTTTTAATGAGCATTTTTTGGATTCTGGGAAGCTCATTATAGTCAATTTCAACGCCCATGTCGCCACGGGCCACCATGATTCCATCACTGGCCATAAGAATTTCATCGATATTTTCTACACCTTCGCCGTTCTCAATCTTGGCGATGATTTGAATATCCTGACCTCCGTTTTTTTCCAATAAATTTCTTATGTCAATGATATCGGTTGCTGTACGGGTAAAGGATGCTGCAATATAATCAAAGTCATGCTCAACGGCAAACAGGATATCATCGATGTCTTTCTGACTCAGATAAGGCATATCCAGCTTTACTCCGGGCACATTGAGGCTCTTCTTGTCCTTAACAACACCGCTGTTCATGACCGTACAGATAATTTCAGTGTCATTGGACTCAACAACCTTTAGTTCAACCAGGCCGTCGTCTATGAGGATTTTATCTCCTTTTTTTACCACCTGGGGCAGGTTTTGATACGTTATCGACACTTTTTCTTGAGTGCCCAGGCAATCCTCTGTTGTCAAAATGAACCTGTCATGGAGATTGAGCTCAATGCCTCCGTTTTCAAATTGACGGAGCCTGATTTCAGGACCTTTGGTATCCAAAAGCAAGGCCACGGGCGCTTTCATATCTTCCCGAATCTTTTTAAGTGTTTTAACACGCCCTAAATGCTCCTCATGGCTGCCATGAGAGAAATTGAGCCTTGCCACATCCATTCCTTCGTTTATAAGATTCCTCATGATTCGTTCATCATCAACTGCTGGACCAAGGGTACAAATTATCTTTGTTTTTCTCATTTATTTTAACCTTTCATCGTACTATACTAAAATCGTTTTCTGTCTCTTATGATACCCATAGAGCAGTCATAATGCGGCTTCATGGGATTACATAAAGTTCTTCATTAAACAAATAACAAAACACAAATAACAAAAGCTTTGACTAAAAAAAATTACACCATTTTATATTTTAACAACAAAGTCGCGTGAAGTAAAGGGAATATGGGCCCGAACAAACGCTTTATGACATGTCACCCTTCGAAGTATCTGGCCGGAGCCCTTCCTTTTAAGGGCCTCTCATGTAAACCTTGATGGGCGCTTAGGAAAAATTTTTAACTACAGTGGGGTAAAAAAAGGAGCTATCTCAAAATTTTATTTTGAGGCAGCCCCTTCTACCTGACTGTTACTATTTAATTGTCAGGCTCAGCTTTTTACTGAACTGTCCCTCTTTTTTAGCCATTACCGTAAGGTTGGTTCCCGCAGGCAATTGAGTCAGAATGGATGTTTTAGCTTGCCCATTTTGATTAGTAGACCACATGGCATTCTGTCCGTTATTCAGATAAATGCCAACCCCTTCGACGGGATTTCCCTTCTTATCGGTTACGGTAAAGACGGTGGCTTCTCCATAGGTTAAACCTGAAACGGTCAAGGTGAGGTCATACTCAAGGTTCACATTCATTGTGGGTATTGAGAACCGCTGTGTCGGATTCTTACCCACAATCATAGCACCTGTGGCCAGTTTGATTGAAGTGGCATCGGTAGTGCTCTTAGGTTTAAAGGTAATGGTGCCAAGCTTGGCTAATTCACCAGTAGACAGGTTGGTAAGATTATCGATTTCAATAACGATCTTACCGTTCTTTTCATCCACTAATTGATTAATGATTTTACCCTTCTTTACCCATGCCTCCAAGGCAATCTGTTTTCCTGCTGTTTTACTGTCGGCATCAACGATATCCACCTGTGTGGGGTTATAGTTAAATACTGCATAGATCTTTCTGAGGTTCTTTGGATTTTTGAGGGTAATATCGGTTGTAAAGGTACCGCCTTCAACATAGGTGGGACCTGAGGTGGCTAAAACCTGTGGCGCCCCCGTATCGACCGTAAAGGCTACGTCCTTTGTTCCGCTGTTTCCGGAAACATCCGCATATTTGAAAGTGAGGATATGGTGGCCGTCAGCGAGAGGTACCTCAGCTCCCAGTTCACCAATCAAGGTAACTGCGCCATTGGTCGTAACATTGAGCCCCGATACCACTGCGCCGTCCAGAAGAACTTGAACGCTCTTGGCTTCAACACCGGAACTGTTATCCGAAATGACCGCATTCAGTGCAATCTTGTTGGTCTTTACAACAGCCCCCTCCAAGGGTGAGGACACATTGGCAACCGGTGCTTGGGTATCAACTGTACTTACACCATAAACTGCGCGTATTTGGTCAAAATACAAGGTTCCCTTTGTGCGCATCTCGTCTCTTGAACACATGACACGAATAGGGGTCTCTAGGGTAAAGGGACCTTTTCTATTGGAGGGAATCGTTGCTTCGACATACTTCCACCCTGTCCAATCCACACCACCGGTTTTTGTGTCGGTCCGGTAATCGGGTGTAAAGTCAATATCAAAGTATTGACCGCTACCATCCTTCATTCTCCCTCTCAGCCATACCTTGCTATTATCACCGTACACCCACATACCAACGGCTGTTGGCGTGTTGGCGAGAACAATCCCTGTCTGAGCTTTCGTATTGGGGTTAATACTGAAGGCATAGACACCCGCAACGCCCTTCTCAACACCTGCATCCAATGTAAAGTCATAATTGACCTTGAGAAGGCTGCTTCCTGAACGCGCCAGTGAGGCGTCCTTTACCACAGTTGCATCCCCTGACTTGGCACGTACAATGGAGGAACTCCATGCTGATCCGTTCTCAAAATCCTCCAAGTCATTGGGTGAATCGCTCACGGTCACATTAATGGTGGCCGCGACATTACCATAGCTTACAATAACCTTTCCGCTTCCCTTTGCACCCTGTGCAAGCGTTAGGACACCCTGCGGAGTAATGGTTCCAATATTGCCCTCAATCGTCCAAGTAAACGCATCATCACTGCCGGCTACTTGAATATCCTGATAGTAGGCCGTGCAGCTTAAATCAATACTGGCTCCCGGTGATAGGTTGACAACACTATGGGAAGGTTTTATGGAGGATACACCACTCAAGACGGTAAGCCGTGCAGTACCAAGGGCAATACCACCGCCCACCATGATCTGGTAGTCACCGGGGACTTTGGTAACCGTCAATTTACCACTGTTATCCATAGTGCCCGCGTTGCTTCCCCAAACGATATCCTTTGGTAAGCTTGTTGGGAAGAAATATTCATCGGTAGCCCGTACAGAGTATTGAATGATCGAGTTCGGCAGAGCATATGCTTTTCCGGGGTAGATATGGAGCTTCTGAGCCTCAGCATTAACTTGTGCTGTACCGTTCTTTATAGCAACGCTCTGCTTCGAAACGAGAAGAAGACCATTGGCATTGGCGCGTTCCTTGCCATCCGAGGGATTATTTATAAGACTTACGCTATCATAACCTGGCATTCTGGCTACCATCGTAGAAGATCCGCCGCCATCAAGCTTAATGGCTTGAACACAGCCTAGCTTTTGAAGGAATTGCGCCGCCTCAGCACTTGATACACCTTGACTGGAGTCGGCTCTGCCGTCTACCTGATAGAGAACCACTTCACCATTGGCTTTCACACCGATAACAGTAACGGGATTATAGTCCTTTGTAGCAAGGCCGCTTGCAATTACACCATCACGAATCAGGATTTTATCCCCACCCAAAGCCTGTTTTACGTCATTCCATTTGCCGCTGGGATCATTAAAATGAAACTGTATGCCGTCGCCTTTTTTAAACTGGGACATAACCGAATAGCCTGTTTTACCGTTTCTGACTGAAAGCACAAGCTGGTTATCTCCAATGGGAGTGGCCTTGGCATTTGTCCGAATATCGGAAACAGTAGCAACCACCATTTTGCCAATAGCAAGCTCTCCCATATTAATATCCAATACGATCTCAAGGCTTGGCTCAGTCGTTCCCGTAGTAGCACCGTAATCCTTGCTGTAAAGGAAGGGGCCTATATCGGACTGGACCTTGTTTAATCTGCTAATTTGAAATTCTACTTCATTATAAATTCCCTTAATATTAAAATCGGGTGCTCCTATGACAACCGAACCATCCTCTTTAAAGCCGATACCATTCCATCCTGGATTATTGGAGCTAATGATACGGCCGTCTGTGATAACCACCCCAATAGGAACAGAGGTCGTAAGATTATAGAAATCTCCGTTAATACCGCCAATGACCTTTACCCCCTGCTTCTCCACATGAGCTGCAAGAGCGCTAAGGGTTTTTCTGCTGCTGGTATTACTGCCGGCAGATACAACAATCATGGCATCCGAGGACTTCGGATTGAAGGTAATCGTGTTCCCAAGCTTAGGCGTTCCATCAGGGTTACGCCCCTGCCACTTATTGAGCACTATACCTTTGCCAATTTCACGTTCCTCGTTATAAAAAATATGAGTTGAACCAAAATCCGTGATAAAAGCCCAAGCCGTATCACCTATTAAAAGGGTGAAAATAAGAGTAAAGCATAGAAGAACGGAAAGAAATGATTTTGTGGTACGCTTAAATTTTTTTCTCATGTAAAAACCCCCTGAATATAAAAAGGACCTTAAAAAGAGATTAACATAAAAAACCTGTCCGAGACAGGCATTTTATGTTAACAGTATGAATCTATTCTGTTACGTAAAAGTGTTTATATTTGCCTAATTTACATATATGACCGAGATTTGGGGAGGGATAGTCACAGTAACATTGCCTGTTTCAAAGTCTTCTATCTTTTGGCAAAACTTGTTTTAATATCCTGTTAAGACCAGTTGAATGCTCTCGACGATTACATTTCTTGAGTAATGGTTTTTTGTTTTATTATTTTCCTAATTATGGTATGATGTTAAAGCGATCAAAGCATTTTGGTTATGTATTTATTTGAAAGGATGAGTCATATGTTCTGTAAAAAATGCGGAAGTGAACTTCCGGATGGTGCAAACTTCTGTGCAGCTTGTGGCGAAAGGCAAACACAGATTCAGACAACAACGGAAACAGCCATGGTTAACAGTGAAATCGGAAGTCCTGAAATGAACATTCAACCCCCATCTGAAATGCCCCCAGAGCCTATTAAAAAGCCCAAGAAGAAGGGTGTTTTTTTGAAGATATTGGCCATAATTGTTCTCGTGGTGGTTTTAATCTCAGGAGTGACTGTTCTGGGTTACAACACTTTTTTGCCAGCAAAATCTACACTTTTGGTTGCAGAATACGCTAGTGTCTTGGAAAACTACAATATCTTTGATAAGAACATGGCCCGTTATGAAGAAAAATCCGTTAAACCCCTATATGAAGGCTCCCTTTCAAAAGAATCCGAGCTTAGCTTTTCTTTAGAGACAGCGCTTCTGGAACAGCTTGGTCTGCAAACAGAGACCATTGATCTTGTTGCTGCAGCGCTTAAAAATACCTCCATCAACTATGGCTATGCCATGGACGTAAGAAGTAAAAAGGTAACATTTAATCTGGGTGTGAAATATCAAATGAACCCTGTACTTACAGCTAATTTATTCCTGGATGATACCAAATTTGGGCTAGGCGTACCGGAGCTTACAAAGAAAACAATCGTGGGCGATCTGAAAAACCTCGATAAACTGACCGAAGTTTTTTCAGATATCCCCGCAGACCTTATAGATACCTATAAATCCATTGATCCCTGGATCTCCGCACGCCTTTATGATGAGGTCAAGATCGATAGAAAAGGTATCAAGACCCTCATGATGGATTATTCCCAAGAGATCATCAAAAGTATTGATTCCGGTGACATGTCCATTAAAAGGGGCAAAAGCACTGATGTTCTCGGTAAGAACATGAAATGTCAGGAAATCACTATCAAACTTGATCAAAATGCACAGAAAAAGATTCTCTCCAATGTTCTGAAAAGACTTGAAAATGATAAGAATTTCTATGACCTGACCGCAGGCAATATAAATAAAGTGATGGATATCTTGGGAGAATCCGAGTATTATCAGCAAATGTTCGATGAGCTTGATATCGAGGACCAACTCAGCAGATCCAACTTTAAGGATCAAATTGCTAATCTTCGTGACTCATTGGACGAGTCCGACTTTCCTGAAGAGATCATTGCAAAGGTGTTCATAAAGGGCCTTGATGTAGTTAAATACGCTTTCGAATTAAATGGCGATATGCCTGAGGAAAACATCGTTCTAACTATTGAAGGAATAACCAACGATCTCTCTTATGAGCAAAAATACACACTCACTGGCAATTTTGACGATGGTCCCGGCGAGTTAAGCCTGACTGTTAAGAATGATTATGACAAGGCCTCAGACACCACTGATTTTACTTTAAAGCTGGATGCCAATATGGAAATGATCGAGTCAGGAAATGCTCAATTGCTCCTTGAGTCCAAGGAGGAACCCGCGGGAAAGAACAAGGTCGCTCATACCGTTAATGCTTCATGGCGCTTTGCCGCCGATCTTTCAGGCCTTAATTCCTATGGTGTTCAGCAGGGGGAGTTTACCTTTACTTTGGATGGCACCAAAACGAGAAATGCCAAAGGTCTCGTGACCAACAGCGATTACACGGGGGATTTAAGTCTGAGTATTCCTGAACAGCTTCCTCAACCCGTTAGTATTGCCTTTGCCGTTAACACCGACACAGAATATGGGAAGAAAGTGTCCATCCCTAAGCCTACGGATGTTCTTGATGTTGCTGAAGCGACCCAGGATGACTATGACGAACTGGTAAATGAGATCTATGGAAAACTTGGCGCTCTCAGCATGTTTCTGGGTGGGTACTAAAAAGACCTCACTGATTGGCCGGTAGTTAGATTAGCATTTTGTTTTTAATATGATGTATGAAGGGGTTTGTCTTAAAATCAAAGATTTAAGACAAGCCCTTTATTGTGATTATAACAAGCCTTCAAGCGCTCTAATTGGTATACAAACACCCCTCGATCATTATGAGTTAGCTAATAGCTGCCCGTCCTCCTTTTAAAAGGCTTCGATAAGCCAGAGAGAAAAATAAAAGGGATATTCCCAAGAGGACACAGACAGAGGGCAACGCTAATCCCCATTCAGACGGTGCCGCATAAAGCCCGGTGAGTGCTTGCAGGGTCCACCCTTGGGGTGTTAGAAGGGCTAAAGATAATAGGGACTCCGGAATGCCCATAAAGTTCCATAAACAGCCTCCCATGAGGCCTGTAATCAAAGCAAAAACAGGCGCAGCCGCCTGGAGCTGATGAGGTGTTTCAAACAAGGCGGCCATCAGCATACTTAAAGATACCGCGCACATTATATAGAGGCTGATAACCAACCAGGCATATCCCCCCTGGAGTAAAGTCATATTAAATAATACCTTTTGCACCACATAGAAGATGAATACCTGTAAAATGCCCAGAGTAAACAGGGCCGCCCCATTACCCAAAAACAGTGGTAGTGCCGCACCTTTAACGGATAGAATCCTTTGCAGTGTCCCGTTGGACTTCTCTTCACAAACCCAACCACTTCCAAAAAGCAAACCCAACATGATAAAGAGTATCAATAACCCCAAGGACGCGGCTGTAAAGGACGGGATGGTAATGGTATTACCATTTTGAGGGGAAGCTTCAAGCTCTTCGTAGGAGACTTCCATCAGGGGTTGAGGATACCAATACTCTTCCACCTTCTGCAAAATCTCCTCACGGGTTAAAGTTGAGGTTGGTAACCCTTTTTCCATAAGGCTTTTATTGAGCCATTGGTCAGTAAAATAGCCTGAGTATATTCTCAGGGCTTCCATTGCAACAATCTCCTTGAGAAGTTCGGCTGAATAGGTTGACGGAGATTTGACAAGGGTGATCCTATCACTTATATCACTCTTGAGAAGGCTTTCTCCAAAGCCTTCTTCAATAATCACCATAATTTCGGCCGTTTCTTCCTTGAGCTGGCTCAGAGCCTTTTCGCGGGTAGTCGTAGCCAGGTTCAGTCCTTCCTTTTGTGCAAGGCGCTTGCACAAAAGCTGTGAATCCCCTGTCCCATCCTCGTCAACTAGAACAACGGGGATATAGCCCAGCTTTTCTTTTTTCTGTGCGTAGCCCGTAATCAGGGAGAGCAGTATTGGAACTATCAGAATAGCCAGAATAAACAGCTTGTCAGAGAAAAGCACACGAAGCCGGTTTATGAATATACTTGTAAACTTCATCCTACTACCCTCCTGCGTTTTATTCTGAGTATGACCTGTGCAGCCGCAAAAAACAGGCCAGTCAGCAGGATTAAGGGCAGGCAGCTTTTTAAGGCATCTGAAAAATCCCCATAAAGCGCATGCAGAAAGCCTTCGGTCGCCCAACGATTGATGGTCAGCATACTTAAAGGTCGGCAGGCTTCCGGGAGCTTTGAAAGCGGATAGAGGCTCCCGCCTATGACAGCCATCAGTAAAATGGCGAGGTTGGCAATCAGATCTGCAGCACTCCCAGAGCTTGCAATGCTTGCGATTAGGAGTGAAAAGGCACCGGCAGCGAGGGAAGTGGCCATAAAGACAGGAATCATCGCCCCCAGGGAAGCAGTAACCGTTCTTCCTCCCACAATGCTCACGAAAACAGCTATGATGGAAAACTGGGTTGTTGAGATGATGAAAGAAACCATAAGCTTTGATAGCACGGTTTCCCACCCCTTTGTAGGAGCTGCATTAAGTCTTGAAAGAATACCCATTCGCCTTTCCTCGGTCAATAGCTTCATGCAAGGAATGGATGAAAACAAGGTAAAGACTGCCAAAAGGGATAGTGCATAATAAATGACAGGGTTAACATCGGGTTTTTCAAGCTTTTCTTCTGCGATAAAGGCCTTTCGATTGAGAACTAAACCGATATAGACCTCATTGGCCTTGTTGATTTCTACGTAGCGCTCCTCATCAGAATAGCCCTGAGCAGCCTGTAAATCATTAATGGCATGAAGGGAGGCAAGACCGGCTGATACTGCTGTTGAACCGACAAAGGCAATATTTTTGACCAAATTGGATTGAAAATATAAAAGATTGGAGCCTAAAACCTTTCCTGCTAGAGGCTCCATATAGTTAATACTATCGACCAGACCCTTGGGAAGGATAATGGCCGCTGCAGCTTCATGATTTTTAATGAGCTCCCGTGCCTGCTCTTCATCAGTGAAACGCACCTGTTCAATAATATCCAGGTTTTTAAGCTGTGCCGCTAAAAGCCCCGTCCAGGATGATTCCTCCTCATTGACTAAAACAACTTTAAAAGGCTCAACAAAGGCATTATTCTCAAGTATCGGGGATAGTGCTTGAGCAAAGAGCTGAATAACCACAAGTGGCATGATAAGGATGATAAGGAGTGCCTTATAATCCTTGAGTATTATTTTGAGATCATTTTTAAAAAGAGTAGCAAAGCCGGACATTATGCCTCCTCCAGCTTGAGCATCAGCTGTTCCAGATTGTCGCTGTCCGCTTTTTTTAAGACATCGACAATATTTCCCGAATAAAGCAGGCTCCCGTCGTGCAATACTGCAATACGGTCACACAAAAGCTCCAGTTCATCAATATAATGGCTGGTTATCAGGATGGTACACCCTTCCTTTTTCAGGCTCAGAATAAGCTCTGCAATGGTGGCCCGTGAAAGAACATCAACACCGGCAGTAGGTTCATCCATAATCAAAATATCAGGCTTGTGAAGTAGTGAAGCCGCAATGTTAAGACGTCTCTTCATCCCTCCGGAGAAGGTCCTTACCTTATCATCCTTTCTGTCATAGAGCTTCATCAACCGGAGAATAGACTCAATTCTCCGCTTTTTAATGGAGGGCTCTATACCATAGATGCCTCCCCAGAAATCCAAATTGTCATAGGCGGAGAGCATGGGATACAGGGCAATCTCCTGAGGTACATAGCCCAGTCGCGATCTGAGGCCGTCGGGATTATTTTGAATGCTTTCGCCCTCAATGAAAATACTCCCTGCATCAGGCTTGTTAATAGTGGCCAGTAGGGAAATAAAGGTTGATTTACCCGCCCCATTTGGCCCGATCAGGCCAAATATTTCCCCTTTATTAATATCGAACGTAATATCATTGAGGGCCTTTCTGCTCTTATACTTTTTTGTGATGCCTCTCACCGAGATCAATGTATCGCTGCTCATTATCCTGCATTTACGTTCCTTCCCCATTTTGGGAGACCTCTTTTTCTCTTGACAAGAAAGTTTCTCCAGTACAATTTTACACGAAACAAGGTGTTAAAAACAGCAGAACATAAAAAAAGTACGTTCTTACGAGAACGTACCACAAGCCTCAACCTATAAAAAAAGCAGCCGTAAAACGACTGCTTCTTTTATCATGATAATTAATTATTTCTTCTTAGCCTTAGCTGCAGCAACTTTTTCCTTCAGCTCTTTGCCTGCCTTGAAAACAGGAGCCTTGGAAGCAGGAATCTTAATCTTGGCCTTTGTGCGAGGATTTACGCCAGTGCGTGCTTTGCGCTCTCTCACATCAAATGTACCAAAACCTACGAGAGTAACCTTTTCTGTTTTAGCCAAAGATGCACTGATGCTTTCGATGATAGCGTCGAGGGCTATACCAGCATCCTTCTTTGTCATTTCCGCCTTTTTGGCAATTGCATCAATAAGATCCGCCTTATTCATGTCAACTCTCCTTCCGGATAATTTATGGCACTATATGCCAAATAATTTATACCCATATTATTTCATAAAACAACATAAAAAGCCATCATTTTTAAAAATTTTTTAAAAAATTTTCTTTTTAAAATGTGTCCTTGGGCGGGTTAAGCTTTTTGTTGATCACTCAAATCGTTTCTATTAGCGGTTTTTAGAGTTTTGGCATAAAAGAGCTAACACAAAAATTCCCACCTACTTACTGGCTTAAATGCTTATAACAAGGGCATTACAAAAGAAAATTTCATATCCGTTTAGCCAAAAAAGGTGTGCTTTGGTAATTAATATTGTTAACTTTTTAATTTCAAGCATTCAAATTGTGACATGGTCACTTTTATTATCGCTGAGAAGGAAGTATGATAAAGAAAGATTTAAGAAGAATATGATTTTAGAGATTATTATGCCACATAATGATTGCTCTATTATAATAGATGTTTTGAAGAAAGGCGTGCTAGGATGAAAAAAGTAAGAAAATTAATATTAAGTGTATTAAGCTTGCCGCAAAAAAACTTGTTGAAATGGGATACACCAAGGTTTATGACCTGGGAGGCATCATAAGCTGGCCTTATGAGACAGAAGGCAACGGGTGACTTATAAACTGCTAAAAAAGCCCACTTAATAGTGAGCTTTTTTTATATGCGGGCCTCTCCAATTTGGATTTCAATTTGAACGTTCAAATTATTTTCTGGAATAATACACGCCCTTGTTCCTGATGAACTTATGGAACCTTAAAGAATATTATAGTAGTACAAAAGTTATTCTGGAAATTTTGAGGTGATGTGTAATGAACGACATATTCACGCTGCAGGGTGCATTGCAGCATGGGTATGAAGGCCGCATAGAGGACTGGGTACATGCCTTTTTAGGGAGTGTTGGTCATAACCCTTTTTTATCTTATATTATAAGACTCCAAAAAAGATATTTCACTAACCCCGTAATATTCAGTCTGGATGCCTTCTCCAGAAACTGCGGTCCGGAAAGCACTATGAAGTATAAAGTCAGAAAGCCGAGCTTTGATTTCATGGTGGGTAACATGATGGCCTCTTTAATAAATGGTTGGGACATGCCTCCCCTTATTATTAACTATGAAAAAGGTAAATTTGATATGAGTGATGGCAATCACAGGTTTGAAGCACTTACCCTGCTTGGCCTGACCCATTATTTTGTTATTTTCTGGACTTCAAGCATGGAGGATTATGAAAAACTACAAGCCTTAATAGCCCAATGAGACATGACTTTCAAACTATATCGATTGCTTTTAGGAGGTGTCACGCATACAAAAAGGACATCTCTTAATGCTTCCTATGAGATGTCCTGACCTTTAGCGGCGAAATGCAACTACTTTTTTACGGGAATATGCCACGGATTGCTTTCGCTTTGACAATCCTGTCGATGGCTACCATGTATGCACCCATCCTCAATGTCGTGTTTTTCCCCTCTGCTGTATCCCATACCTCATTAAAGGCTCTGATCATGATCTTTTCAAGAATTCTGTTAACCTCATCCTCATCCCACATAAGAGACTGGATATTCTGGACCCATTCAAAATAGGATACAACGACACCGCCTGCATTGGCTAGAATATCGGGAACGATCCTCTTCCCATTCCTCTCAAGGATTTTGTCTGCCTCTATCGTAGTTGGGCCGTTTGCACCTTCTACAATAAACCGCGCCTTTATATGAGGGGCATTCTCCTCGGTAATCTGGTTTTCTAGCGCCGCAGGAACCAGAACGTCAGCATCACAGGTCAACAACGCTTCATTGGTAATATGTATGACTCCTGATGCGTTGTAATCCTTGAGAAGATTACCATTTTGGGAGAGGAATTGCAGGATTTCCTCCATATTAAGCCCCGCCTTATTATATACGCCACCTGAAACATCACTGACGGCCACAATCTTGCACCCTTCATTATGAAGCAGCCTTGCAGCTGTTCCTCCTACATTGCCCATGCCCTGAACAGCTACTTTTGTTCCAATCATTGGAATACCTAAGCGATGGAGGATTTCGCGGGTCATGAACATGACACCCCGTCCGGTGGCTTCCTTTCTTCCCAGTGAGCCTCCTATATCTACAGGCTTACCGGTTACGACACCCGGGACGGTATACCCCTTAAACATACTGTATGTATCCATAATCCAGCCCATCACTTCTGCATTGGTTCCCACATCGGGAGCTGGAATATCCCTTTCCGGTCCGATTAAAGGGAGAATCATTGCCGTATACCTTCGGGTCAACTTCCTCAATTCATTTTTAGAAAGCTCCCTGGGGTTGACCTTGACGGCGCCTTTACCACCACCATAGGGAATATTTACTACCGCACACTTGAAGGACATCCAGGCCGCTAAAGCTTTTACCTCATCCATGTCAACATCCTGATGGTAACGAATCCCGCCCTTGTAAGGCCCCCTGCAGCTTGAATGCTGAACACGGTAGCCTTCAAAAACCCGAGTAGAGCCATCATCCATTTCTATTGGTATGGCTACCTTCAGCTCCCGTTCCGGATATTTTAATATAACGTAGTCATCCTCCTGTAACCCCAGCATATTTGCAGCTTTGCTCAGAACCTCCAGCATATTCTCATAGGGATTGTACTTTGGTGTCATACGCTTATTCCTCCTAACAATCAGGTAAATCAATAAATTTTGCCTGCTTTTTGTTTCATGCAATAATGATTCCAAATGCTTTTAATAATCCCTTTAATTGCTGTCCCGGAAGTAGCGTCCCGCTAAACCTTGCATACTTAGCTTTATGAAGACCTGATGCGTCATTTGAGTTCATCTGAAGTGCCGGTCGATATTGCGGTCACCAAAAGCGGCCATGGGCGTGCATATTAGTCAAGCCTGAAGAAATATAATTGTTCTTCTGCATCCATAATATATGCCCGGTCTAGCAGCTTAATGGCAAATGAAGTGTTAAAAAAAATATCATTTTTATTGTCCATTCATGTTATATAGTGAATTTCCGCCACAATGGTGTCACTTAGTGTGAGAATACCTACGGAGGGATGGGGCTGCCTCTTTTTAACGGTTGGTGAACCCGGATTGAAATACAGAATCCCGTTTATTTTCTCGATATACGGGATATGGCTGTGTCCAAAAATAATGCAATCCAGGGAAACGCCTTGAAAGAAGCCCGGAAGCCTTTGCATGGTCGTGCCTTTATCACCGTGGCCATGAAAAATACCGATGCGAAAGCCTTCCAATTCTATTATTTTCTTTTCGGGCAGTATGCGTTTAAGGGTCTCCGAGTCTCGATTTCCATAAACGGCTACTACCGGGGCAACCATTTCTAACTGACGCAATACAGGTTCTTCCACAATGTCGCCGGCATGAATAATCAGCTGGACATCGTTAAAGGCTTTAAGCACTTTTTCCGGTATTGCTTTGGCTGTCTTTGGTATATGGGTGTCGGCCAATACTCCAATCCTCAAATTATTACCTCAATATATATTTCGCCCTTATTATGACTTTTAAACACATCTTCAATACCGTAAGGCAAGAAACTCGTACGGTCATAATGATGACTTATATAAGAGCAGAAGTATATATTTATAGTTTATCATTAAAATGACTTTTCTGGAATTGGGTAACGGTTGATTTGGGTGGAAGATTGCATGCTGGAACTGGGATGCTTAGACGAGTTAATAAGAACCCCACCCGCTTACGCAATCAAAGATTGCGAGCGGGTCCCGGGAACAGTCACAATAAAATAGAGGTATGTTACTTAAACGCACCTCAGACTGTTAACCTTTTGGAGCCTATACGATTAGGTTTCTGAAACAGGCTCCAAATCTTTGCTCTCTACAGTGCGGTTCTTCATGTACTTCCACTTTCCTGAGCGATATCTGAAAAAGACAATGATAGCTCTTGTGTATTGATCAAGCAATAAAGCAACCCATGCACCTACCAACCCCCAGTGGAATATGTTGACGAATATGTAGGCCACAACGACACGGAAACCCCATATGCCGAAAATAGAGGCATATAGAGGGTACATGGTGTCTCCGGCGCCTCTTAGTGCTCCGGCCAAGCTAAGCTGTGTCGATTGGCCGGGCTGCGCAAAAGCTAATATTTTGAGCACAACGCCTGCCATAGCAGCTACTTCAAGCTCTTTGGTATAGAGTCGTGCCAGTGGATGTGAGAACAAAAGAAAGACCAGTCCCATGATGCAGGCTATCACAATGGACAAACGATGAATGACGTCAGCATATTTTTTGGCTTTTTCCTCATCATTGGCGCCAAGGCTCTGACCCACCAAAGTTGTAGCCGCAACGCCACAGGCATTACTCGGTGCAAAAGTCAGCCCGGAGATATTCAGTCCTATCTGATGGGCGGCAAATCCCGCAGTACCTAAGTCAGAAACAGTTCTTGCAAAGAGGATCAGGCCACCTTGTATCGCAAACTGTTCAAGGGCCGAGGGCAGGCCAATAGAAAAAATCTTTTTTATGATCTCTCGATCAGGTCTATAGCTTTCTTTAATGCTAATAGAGATAACGGATCTCTTCGAATAAAGAATATATAGTCCAAAAGCACATGCTACAATTCTTGAAATCGTAGTGGAAACAGCCGCTCCGGCTACACCCCACTTCGGGAAGCCAAGCGTTCCATAAATAAGAACATAGTTTCCAAA
>JAEYPI010000096.1 GCA_023410885.1 Bacillota bacterium | reverse complement strand
TATTAGGCATCTGGCCGCCCTCAGGCATATTAGGCATCTGACCTCCACCTGGCATAGTGGGCATCTGACCTCCCTCAGGTATTGTAGGCATTTGAATACCGTCCTTGTTACCCATGTCCATGGACTTTACATTGTAGAGATTTCCTGATGTAGTCCCGTAAACTCTGCTTAGGTAACTGTCATCGTAGGCTTCGATAGCCAGATAAAAGCCCCATTCCTCACCATTAACTTTAATATTCGCAAAATCATAAAGAGGGGTGTCCACACCAATGTAGCTCATAATATCATAGGAGAGATACTCCTTCATATAACTGCTGTCACCGAGCATATTATTGACAACAAAGGTATCGAGACCATAATAAGTCTGCCCTTTCACATACTGATCGAATTTAATACGGAAACTGAATCGATCGGTTGTGCTGTCCGAAGCTACCTGGCTAAGACTGGAATTACCTTTAGGCCTAATGCCTACATTTTCCATGCGCTTACCGTTGATCACCATGTCCACCATAATGTATTCTTCAGCGGTAGCATTCTCCAGCATCTGTTCCCAATCCGCCTGTTCAGCAATAATATCGATATCAATAATATCGCCGCCGAAAAGCTTCTGTTCGTACTGCATCGTCACACCAGCATTTACAGTTGACGCCCTATTCGAAAAGCCTAATAACAGCAGGGTTACAATCAGGGCAAACAAAACTGCAACTGCAATTATGCGATTTATATATTTACTTTGTATCAAGGATTGCACCTCCCGCCTCTTTGCAAAAATTACAGATATTCGCCATTGTAGCTTACAAGCACCGCGTTCTCTACCCCGTTAACCGAGAGAAGCTCATTAACAAGACTTGCATTCATATCCAGAAGGCGAACCTCAACCGTCAATTCAATACCATTTCTAGAGACTGTTTTTGATTTGACAAGGCACTTTTTGGTCTTTGATTTAACAAGGGATAGGACATCTGCTTCTGATTTGTCGTTTGCACAATTAACTACAATCAGATAAGGGGTATCCGTACTTTTTTTATTAACAAATATAAGCAATACAAGGCCAATAAAAAGAGATCCGATAATGGCCAATGGAATAAGTCCTGCACCCGTCACGATACCGGCTGAGATTGCCCAGAACAAAAAGGCAATATCGAGAGGTTCTTTTACTGCCGTTCTGAATCGAACAATGGACAATGCACCCACCATACCGAGGGACAGAATAACATTTGATGTTACGGCCAAGATAATGAGGGTCGTGACCATTGTCATTGCCATCAGAGACACGCCAAATGAGGCTGAATACATCACACCGGCAAAGGTTTTCTTGTAAACAAAAAAGATGAATAGTCCAAGACATAGTGAAAGGGCTAAGGCTAACGCCACATCTGCAAGTGAAAAAGATGCTGCTTTCTCCAAAAAGCTGCTTTTAAAAATATCATTAAATGTCATATAGGTTTCCTCCTCAATTAAATGTTCTGCTCATTGCGTATTTTGAAAATGCGGTTGTTTGTCTGCTATTCAACTGTGCTAGATTAGCGATCACCTGTGGCATAAATTCATCATATTTCACCTCAAGGATGGTACTTTTTGTGGGACTGTAGCAAAAAAGCTCCGTATTTAAAAACTGAGCGATGCTGCTGCTTGTTCGAATATCACTGTCGATTGTAACCCTCACATTACCAGCAGGGAACACAAAAGCGTGGCGTGTATAGTCTACAATCGTTTTCGGACGTAACTGCTCAGTATGCATTTTTGCATACAACTCCAAAAACAACATATCCTTGCTTTCTTTTAGAAATTGGATATCACCATTAAGTAGCATTTGACACTGCTCTTTGGATAAAACGGTAGATTGTTTTAAACAAAGTCCGTTTCGTTTGCTCTTTTTTTCAAGCTTGATAAAGGATGTGTCATCTTTATAATAACGAATACGGAACTTCTCCCTGTTTGAAACACCATCAATTTTTTCACGGAGTGCCTTATCATAAAGATTGTCAAAATACAAGCTTCGGATTTTATAACTACCGTCTGCCGTTGCGTTTTCATCAAGCTTCGCAATGTGTTTAAGCTTTGATACTAATTCTACATAATCAAAACTGTTAATATAATGCTTAAGCTCATGACGGTACTTTTGCTCCTTCAACTGTTCTCACCTTCTTCTTTTGTCGTGATGTATTCATTATACTTAAGCATTTTGATGCACCTTTGTTCTTTTTGTGAATTCTATGTGAATGTTTACCATTCTTGGCTAATAAACTAGCTTATTAATCATCCAATGGTACGTTCAATAGAACGTACCACAAGCCTTCGCATTTTCGTGAAAAACTATTAATTTGTTAATTCAGAAGAAAAATGCATGATTCGCACAACATATCAGAAAAATAAGGGGTGAAACTTGCTTTGCATCAGGCCTATTCACTAGCAGCTTTTTCTAAATATTGGAGTCCCATTAATATAGACAGTTTTTGTGGTTGTTCTGTTTTCAAATACACGTTCTTTTAGCAAATCAAGAGCAGAACTGCAGATTATCGTTATATCAATATGGAAAGTTGTTAGCGGTGGTGAAACATATTGAGCAATACCAATATCATTAATACTAAAAAACGAAACGCGATTGGGAATCTCCCATTGCATCTCATTAAAGGCCTGCAAGGCACCAATGGCTAATGCATCATTTGCAACGCAAAATGCAGTGGGTAGATTGTCATTTAATCTGTTGATGGCTTCTATTGCAATACGATAGCCTTCCTTCACCGTAAAAGCATCTGCAATAAAAATGTACTCTTCATTTAGGAGGTTATAGTATGTCATAGTCTGTCTAAAGGACCATTCCCGTATATCCATAAGAGGTTTACGTGTTACTAATTCATAATCGGGCGCACCTATAAAGCCAATGTTCTTATGACCTTTATTAACAAAAAAATCAACAATTTGAGTTACCATAGAATCCTGATTGGCTTGAACGCTGTCAAACAAGCTCTCATCAGGCCTTGTATTGATAAAAACCCCTTTGCATGTAATAGTTTTGAGATGCTCAATTTCATGCATGTTAAGCCATCCGATTGCAATAAAGGCCATGGTGTCTTTGCTCACTGCGTTTATACCATCATGCTTATCATATTTAGTAAAAATTATGTTCCTAGCTTTAGCTTGTTGTTCAATTTCTGTTAATATCGATTTATGAAAAATTTCATCTAACTCTTCACCATCTTCAACCCAATACAATAATGCAACATTGTCAATTTTAGGGCTTATCTTTTTCTTCTCGTATCCAATTTCATCAGCTGTCCTTAAAATTGCACTTCTTGTTTGTTCACTTACTGAAATTTCAGGATCATGATTCAGCACACGTGACACAGTGGCATTAGAAACGCCTAATATTTGTGCAATTTCCTTAATTGTAGCCATTATAGCCCCTCCTAATTAACAATATTTAAGTAAATATTTTACTACCATACATAACTAAAGTCAACTTTCGTTCAGCAGAGCAGAAGAAATGGATTGGGGAGATTAATATGTGAATGAGATTTAGTAAAGTACTCAAATAGATAAAAGTGAGCTATTCAAACTTAGGCTTCAAAACACATACTTTCAATTACCCAGCAGAAGCATGCCATTTATTTGAAAAAATGTTCTCTTCCGCCCTTGCTTCATTTCATAAGCAATCGTTGTTTAATGTTTTGTGATTTCTTATTTGAATAACTCACTTTTACTAATTTAATACAATGACTTTATTTTCAGCAATCGGACAACGTTGAGAATGTCAATCAAGAACTAGTCCACCTTTCTGAACATCGCTAAATCCAGATT
>JAEYPI010000085.1 GCA_023410885.1 Bacillota bacterium | reverse complement strand
GTAGAGGGTCGGCCTTGGAATGGTTTGAGAAATAGGCTTGATGACTTCTATACCATCGGGACCGGTATAGCGGGCTAGCTTTAATGCGACAGCCTTTTGCGCCGGTACCGCTCCGGAAAGGACCAATTTTTCAAGAAGCATCGTTCCGTCCGAACACTGGGCATACAGAGAGGTATACACCATGCCGACAGCATCGTTTTTTAAAAAGGGTGCTTTGTTGAAGCCTGCGACTTCTGAGAAATTAAGACCACCCTTTTTATAGAGGGTATTAATGGATTCCAGAAAGACCTCCCGACTGACCGTGTAACCCAGACGTCTTAAAATCATAGCGGCGAAGGACATGCCATCCAAGGGCTGAAAGGGACTTAGTGTGGTGTTTGAGGTTCCCATAACAATACCCATTTTGACCGCATAGGCCATGTAGGGGCGCGCCCAGCTTGAAACAGTCGATTGATCAGAGTAGGCATTCAGTATCTGATTGACTTCGGTTATTGAAAGGGACTCTACATCGGCTCGTAGGCCAAAGAAATTCAAAAGAAGCGTGATCCCCACCTGACGGTCAAGGATTGCCCCCAAATCCGGATTAAAGCTATTCAGAGAAGCGCCTGCATAAAGCCCTAACCGGTGAAGCTGCCAAGCTTCGGGCTCATGTCGGTAAACCGGTGCAGCCATGGCTTTTGGCATCGCGATAACTAAAGTGCTTGCTATCAAAAGTAAAACCACCAATGCTTTTGCTTTTCTCATACCGCCCTCAATCCCAAATTATGGTTATTTCTATTATGCCTTATTTTATGGCTTTGGGCAAGCCACAAAATTGGGAGGACAAAAGTCCTATAATACGCCAAAAGGGATGGCGATTTACGACTATGTCGGTAAACGCCGTCCCTTTATAATGAGTATAAGAATTCCGAATCCCAAAGCTGATGGGTTTGACAAGGGGTGCTTCTTAAGCACTTTTACAGTCATACTCTGTCGCTCATTTTAATATAATCGTTACGCTTCTTTATATTTTTATATGCGGGACGGATGATTTTACCACCATTTTGGTGCTCTTCAATAATGTGGGCACACCAGCCTACCACACGGGATACAGCAAAAATGGGGGTATTCATTTCCACCGGAATACCCAGCATGTCATAGACAAAACCGGAGTAGAAGTCGATATTAGCACACATGGGCTTATCAAGCTTGCGGATTTCTTTAAAGACCTCGGGTGCCAGCTTCTCTACTTTCTTGTGAAGCTCAAACTCATCCATTCTCCCTACTTGCTTGGCAAGCTTTTCAGCTTCATCACGTAAAAGGATGCAGCGAGGATCGGACAAGGTATAAACCGCGTGACCCATACCATAAATGAGTCCCGAGCGATCGAAGGCTTCCTTTCTGACCATTTTGGCTATATAATCAGAAATTTGGGCATCGCTTCCCCAATCCTTAACCTCGCGCTTAAGTTCGTCCATCATGCCGATAACCTTATTGTTGGCACCGCCATGCTTGGGCCCTTTCAGGCTCCCAATGGCCGCTGCAATGGAGGAGTAGATGTCGGTTCCGGAGGAGGAGACCACATGGGCGGTAAAGGTTGAATTGTTACCACCGCCATGCTCGGCATGGAGTACAAGGGCTAGGTCAAGAATTCTTGCTTCCAGCTCAGTATACTCTCCTGATGGGCGCAGAAGCTTTAGGATATTCTCAGCAGTGCTGAGCTCGGGACTGGGATTATGGATATAGAGACTCTTTCCGTCCAAATAATGAGCTTTAGCCTGATAGCCGTAGGCCGCCATAATCGGAAATTTGGAAACTAAATCTATGCTCTGCTTTAAAAGGTTTCTAACACTGGTATCGTCAGCATTATGATCAAAGGAATACATCACCAGCACCAAGCGCGCCAGCTTATTCATGACATCCACACTGGGAGCATTTAAAATATTGGCTCTTACAAAATCTTCAGGAATTTTGCGATTGGAACCCAATAATTGATTAAACTGATCCAGCTCATTTTTAGTGGGCAATTCTCCGTATAACAGCAGATAAGCACATTCCTCAAAACCAAAACGCTCCTCTGAGATGAAACCGTCTACCAGGTCATAAATATCAACGCCTCTGTAAATTAAGCGCCCTTCCACCGGGATCTTTTCATTTTCATCAAAGACATAGGCATGTACTTCACCAATTTCGGTTAATCCCACCAGTACACCGGAGCCATCTTCGTTTCTAAGCCCGCGCTTTACATTAAACTTATCATAAACACCCGGACGAAATCTGTTTTTAATCTCAACTTTCTCACCTGCTGTAATAAAGTAATTATCAAGCTCGATCTGTGACATTTCCTTATACATGGAAAAACCTCCTCTACTCTCATTGACTCAACAATATTCTTTGATTTTTTCGATATTCTCTGAGGCATTAAAAATGTGTTCCGACATCAGAGCCTCAGCCTTTTCCTTATCTCCAAGCCTAATAGCCTCCATAATGGCCATATGCTCAATAAGTGCTTTCTTTGCTCGTTCATTATCTTTTAAAGACAGGTTTCTTGCCCTTTGGATATAGTGGTGAAAGCTGGTGAGGGTCCGATCTAAAAGCCTGCTCCCACTGGCCCGAAAGATAATCTCATGAAATTTGGTGTCCAGCTTGAGAATTTGTTCCGCATCCCCTTTTTGGGTGTAAAATTCTTCAAACTCAACAACTTCCTTAAGTTCCTTAAGCTGATCCGGGGTAATGTTCGCTGCCGCACGTTTGGCAGCCAAGCCTTCAATTTTCATGCGAATATCAAAGATGTCACGGATGTCTTCCAGGGATAGGCCCTTTACGATAACGCCCTTATTAGGGATATAGGCAACAAGGCCCTCCAGTTCCAGCTGTCGGATGGACTCCCGCACCGGGGTCCTGCTGACCTTCAATTCACTGGCGATTTTTGCCTCCTTAAGACTCTCACCGGGCATGTATTTTCCATTGAGTATATCATTCTCAAGCTTAACGAATACTTTTCCATGAAGTGATAGGCTGTTTGTTTCATTAGTATACGCTCCGATCAAAACCATACCCCTTTTCGATGTGCATAATTATACTAAGTGTTTTGTGATATTGTATACAATTATACGATCGTAGTCAAGTGGTTTTGCAACTTTATATTCTGAATATTTCATTTTTTCAGATTTAGCCCTAGAATAATATAACAATCTCAATAGTAAGCCATAGGGATGATATATGCTCAATATATACTTTTGTACTGTTTTTTTGTTGATAATAATGATATCATGCCATCTGCAAAATGAAATGATTACTTTCATTTTTAAAGCCCGACAAGCCGATAGCACCTCTTTTTAGATTTGGTAATATTTCCCGAATTGCAGGTTTATTCACTCTTTTTGCATAAATACAAAACCTTTTTCTAAATCACCGATCCCCCAGCCTGACTGCTCATCGTAGCCTTCAGAGCAAATGTCCCGGGCGGTATTGCACAAAAGCTGCCGTAGCTGGTAGAGGGTCCGGGTGGGGTCAGCAGTGAGCAGGGACGCCGCTACCCCGGTGACCCAAGCTTTGGAAAAGGGGTTGGTTTTTGACGAGGTCATCGGCCGATGTGTTGTGTACGGCAAGGGAATCGAATGTACAGAGCCTTTTCCTCTGTCTGAGATACTTCTCTGAAATAGGAGTGTTTTATCAAACCGCTCCTATCTTGTGAATACGCTAAGCCCCCCGCCTTTACTCGGTAAGGCGGGGGGCTTAGCATATAGCTGTTATTCAGTTAGTCTTTGTACTAAATATAGGAATCAATAAGCTTTAAAACCTGAGGGATACAGGGGCGGTTATGATGGTCAATTTCATGCTTGGCAGCCTCTTTAACACCGGCTCTGGCGTTTGCAACAGCAATGCCGATATCGGCCGTAGAAATCATATCGATATCATTGTCGTTATCGCCTACGGCAAATACCAGCCGCCACTTTTCCTTGTTTGCTTCCCGCTGATGTAATAAGGCTGTCCCTTTTGAAACATTCTGCGCCATGATATCCAAAAGCTCTTCTTCGGAGAACATAATGTTGATATCGGTTCTTTTTAGCCCTTCAAGTTCCTTCTTAATCTTTTCCAAAGTCCCATGCTTATCGCAAATAAGGACCTTGAGCCACCCCTTTGGAATATCGGGCCATGATGCTTCTTCTGCGGAAAGCCCTTCACGGCTTAATTGAACACCAATAATGTCGTTATAGCGAACGATGTAAGCCTTCCCAGCTAAATTAATCTCCACACCGCAGTTAGGATACCTGTTTTTGATATCCTCAAATATGTATTCCAAGCCAACCGGCATGGCTGCCTTGTAGACCTGCTCCCGGGTTTGTGTGTTAAAAACAAGGGCACCATTGAAAAAAATAGACGGGGTATTTATGGGAAGCTCCGGAAAATTAAAGAGGGTTGTCCGTTCCATACGTCCTGTGGCTACACCGAAACGGCCCCCCTGGCTCACAAATTCGGTTATGGCCTCAAGGTTTTCCCTGGAGAGCTGTCGTTGATCATTTAAAAGTGTCCCGTCAAGATCACTGAATAGTACAATGCCATCATACTTCATCCTATTTTTCATATGCATGGCCTTAACTGAAATAGTCCATCACTTGCTGCTGATTATCCTGCTTACAGATGACAAAGATGGTATCATCCTCACGGAGGACTGTATGTCCATTAGGTATATAAGTCGTTTCACCACGAATAACGGTCATGATGACCACTTCATCCGGCAGATCTATTTCACGTAATTTCTTGTTGCAGGCAATGGATTTTTTTGAGACCACAATTTCAGTCAGAACCAAGTTTCCTTTCCTGAGTTTGATTAGGGTTTTTACCCCGGTATAGTCGATTTCCTTTTCAATCATTTCAGCAATAATAGAAGTGCTGGACACCACATGGTCTACTCCGAGCTCTCTAAATACTGAAATATTCTTGGGATTGCTGACTCTTGCGATGGTGCGCTTTACGTGGAAGTTACGCTTTGCAAGCTGACAGGCAATCAAGTTATCCTGATCCTTGCCTGTCACAGCAATAAAAACATCGGCATGGTCCACCCCGATCTCCGAGAGGAGACCAATATCAGTACCATCCCCATTAATAACTTCCACGTCCAGCTCTGTTGCGATTTTGTTGCTGTACTCCGTTGTCTTCTCAACAATCTTAATATCGTGTTTATAGGGAAGTAGTGTTTTTACAAGGTAATAACCCAACTTACCGCCGCCAATAATGACAATCTTCATAAAAGGATGCCTCCCATAAGCCTTGCCGGTTAATCAATCTTTGTTGATAACACCAACATATCGTCCTTCTCCACTATGGTGTCAGGAAAAGCAAATCTAAATTCACTTTGCTTGATGACACCAAAAAGGAAATCCTCCCGTCGAATCTTCGCTTCCCCAACCTTCTGGCCAATAAGGGCTTTATCGGGCATTTCAAAGCGGAAAGAGACCGTGTTGCTTCCAATGGTACAAGTAGAATTCAACGTCTTGCCCAGAATAATGGAGCTGATTATATCCACGCTTATATTGGTAGGACAAATGGTGTCAAGGCCAAACTGATGGAATACCTGCTCTCGCATGGGATTAAAGATTCTTGCCAGGACATTGGGGACCCCATAAATAGTCTTGGCAATCTGGCAGACCATAATATTGACATTGTCCTCCGGAGTGACGGCTGCAACAGCATCAGCCTTATCAATACCGGCTTTTTTCAGGACATCCTCATCAAAAGGTACACCCACAATTGTAAGTCCTGTATAATCGAGATCAATACTCTTAAAGGCTTCCTCATCAAAATCGATGATGACCACATCGTGGCCTTCCCTTGAGAGCTTGTTGGCAAGCCCCGAACCCACCTTACCGCAGCCGGCAATTATGATATACATGTCAGGCACCTCATTTAAAAGCTTTTATAGCTTTACGTTTAAGCGCTTTTTAATTTCAAGTAAAAATTCTCTGGTGTTGACCACCTTTTTATTGGCCAATTCGGACAAAACAGCCAAATCCTTCGTCATGACACCTTCTTCAATAGTGTCTTTTGTAGCTTCTTCAAGCTTTTCAGCAAAAGTGATCAGTTGAGGAAGATTATCCAATTC
>JAEYPI010000034.1 GCA_023410885.1 Bacillota bacterium | reverse complement strand
CCTGAGGGATTTTACGCGTTCCATCCATTTTGCGAATAAACTATATAAACGTTTCCCAGCATACCGGCTTTTTGAGTGAACCTTTTCTTTGACAGCGGTCCTGTAGATAAGAAGAGGTGACACATCTTCTAATCTGCAGTAAACATCCAAATCACTTGTGGGCTTTATATCGCATCTACTTTGAAATTCCTTTATCATTATTCCAATTCTCCTTTATATCGTTATAGGCCAAATATACTACTTAGATCATCTATACTTTTTTTCAGAGTGTCCTTTTTCAGTGAATAGTATCCCTTTTGCCCCACCTTTTCCAACCTTACAAGATGAGCCGCCAAAAGGTAATTCATGTGGTATGATACAGTCGCCATGGTAATCCCGACCCTTTCTGCAATTTCTTGACCATAGAGCTCTTTGTCTTTTAGCAGGTTTAGTATTTGGAATCTAGTTTTGTCAGAAAGGTTCTTAAGGACACTGACGAGAGCATCCCCATTACTAAGATATAGCCTTACGGTTTCCTCGTAATCCATACCGATATATAGGTATAGTTTTTCTCCGACTGTGGCACAAACAAGGTTCCTGGAACGGAAAAAAAGTATTCCTACAGTGATTTCCTTAGCGTCTAGGCTTATGCTATCCTTAACCATTTTTGAGAAGAAGCCCTCTCCATCAGCTTCGACACCGTTCTGGACATAATTTTCAAAGTCTTCTATGAGCTTTTTATTGCTTGCTAAGACTTTTTTATAAAGAGGAATATATTTTTTTACTAGGTCAATAAAGCCCTTCATTGAATTACGAACGTCTCTGAAAAATTCTAGCGCCTCCCACTTTATAGAGGGTGAGAGCTTTATCTGCCTTAAGAAATCAAAGATTTTAATTTCATCCTGGGAAATAGGCAGAAGCTCTTCATAGTCCAAATGAAGCCCTATACAGTTCAAATTAGAAAGTACAATGAGCTTGACTTCTTCATCACTTAACCCCATGAGATAATCAACAAAGTTATCAATTGTCAAATCGCGGGGTATGAATCTTGACCGTCCAAAGGCTAAAGCCAGACATGTTTCTCTGCTTAAGAAAAGATCGCACTGAGGAATATCAAAAATAATTCTTTCCTTTATGAAATTAATAGCTTCCTCGGAGGTCTTACTCAGACTTAGGTCAAACTCTTCGTACATAAACTTATAATTATCCTTATAGCAGTTGAACAAGCCCTCCATGGCATCGTTTACCCGTGATAATCCTCTATCGAACTTAATGACCATTTTAAAATCCTCCTGTTTCTAATGTATTATATCTATCGTAATATAATTTAGTCATTCATCTAACATTAGTATATTCGTATTTAGATGAATAGTCAACATATATTTCAGTATTCATCTAAATATATGTTGACTATTCTCATCATTTTTTATTCAATCTATTTGCGAAACAGCCTATTTAAGCGCACTTTTATCCGCAAGAAAGAACAGCCCATTCTCTAAAGACGAATGGCTTTGCATAAAATTTGGGTTGAACGGATTATTGGCAGACGTTGTACAAGGAATAGAAGTACCCTTTCCTTTGCATGAGCTGTGTGAAGGTACCAAACTCTTCTATACTGCCATTTCTGAGAACAAGAATCCCATCGTATTTTTGAAGCAGTGCTTCTTCCAGCCTATGAGTGACGACGATGCGCGTCAGGCCTGATATATCCAAAATGGAATGGGTTACTGAAAAAGCGGTTTCCGCATCAAGCGCTGCGGTTGCTTCATCAACCAGCATAACCGGTGTACCACGCAGCAGACACCGCGCAATGGAAATACGCTGGCGTTCGCCACCCGACAAACCATTGCCGTTTTCACCGCATTTATAGTCACTTCCCCGCTCCGCAATCAAGGTCTCCAGACCGGACATCTTTATGGCCCGATTAAGCCTATCCTTGTCAAAACTGCGGAACATCGTGATGTTATCTTGCACTGTGCTGTTGAACATAAAAACATTCTGCTGAACAATGGATACAAGGTCGTACAACGAATCGGAGCTGATTGACCGTAATTCGTCACCGTCGTAGAGAATTTCACCCTCATAGTTCTCGTAGCTCCCCATCAGCAGATTCAACAATGTGGATTTACCGCTCCCTGAACCCCCTACAATAGCGTAACTCTTCCCAGTCTCAAAACGGGTTGTGATGTTCTGAAGTACGGGTGCATCTGCTTCATAGGAAAAGGTGAGTCCTTTAAGCTCAATGGCACTGCCCAATTTGCAGTCAATGACCTTTCCTTCTTTTCGGACATTGGCATTGATGGCCCCTGCCAGCTTATCGATTAATGCATTTGCCGCTTTCCTGTTGGCAAGAATTTTTGGCACGCTGGCAATGGGTGATATGACAAAGTTCATAAGTTGTACAAAAATGAGGACCACACCGGCAGTAACACCTTTTCCTGAGAGTGACAGGTAGGCACCAAATAGGAATACACCGAATTGCGCGATGATTCCGGATACAGCACCCAGGGTTTCAATGATGATTTCCGTTTTGTTCCGGTTACATTTTGCGTCTTCTGCCGCCCTATTGCTTTCAGCAAAAAGCTGAGAAACCTCTCTCTCGGCCTTAAAGCTTTTGATCACTGAAAAGCCGGATAGCATATCCTTTACAGTGCCTATAAAGCGTTCATTATGGTCGGATACCTTCTTTTCCTGCGTCGCAAGCCGATTGCCCGTCAAAATGGATGCAATTACCGGAAACAGGGAGAGCAGTATCGCAATAAGCGTCAGGATTGGACTGTAATAGAGCATCATGGCAAACGCACCGATGAACAAAACCGATTGCTCTACCAAGACAAATATTTTTGACAGGTAGTTGGTCTCGATACTATTTGCGTCATTTGACAGGGCTGATAGATAGGTTGAAGTATTTTCACCCGTAAAAGAATTCATGTTTTTCTTCACGATTTCAGTAAAAGCATAATCCTTATACTGTTGCATGGCTTTTTTTATAAAACGGGGGCGTGCATACCATTCAAGCATCAACGATAAAGCGATTTCCATAGTAACAGCCACACAAATCAATGTAAGCTGAATAAGGGAAAAACGCCTAGCCGCACCTGAAGCGGTATCAATTATTTGCTGTAAAAGCCAGGAAATAAGCAAATTCCCGCATACCAACAGCAACATACCCATAATTGCTAAAAAGAAAGGCCCTCTGTTATGTAGAAAAAATTGACGGGTGAATGGTCTGCGC
>JAEYPI010000023.1 GCA_023410885.1 Bacillota bacterium | reverse complement strand
GATTCGTTGCGCAGATTGAAAGGAGTGCCATTGAGATAGAATTTGTTTCCCTTCATTCCAACTGTTCTGAATCCAAATCGAACGGTTTTAATATCCAATATCTCGCCATTCAAGGTAAGAAAGACCTCTAATATGTATAGCTTTGGGTCATGGGGCCACCAAAGCCTTATATCTAACGGAATATTACGATAATTGATTTCTGCTTCATGCTTGGAGCCGGATGCGCTTGAACGACCAATTATTACGGATTCTTCACTTTTATATTCACGTAATACATATTGAAGCTCATAAGCTTCTAAATTAGGCCCGCCAAGAGCACTTTCTACAGTTATTTTGCCCTCTGTAACATCGGTATGGACAAAAATATCTTTTATAAAAACCTTCGGATAAACCTTTAAAAACACATCCTGCCATATGCCCGCAATATGCATTCCCCAGAAGGACCCGATCGGAAAATCCACTTTTGCTTTTCCCTCGGGTGTTATAATTTTATAGGCATCATATTTCTTAACACCTACGACCAGTTCATTCATCTGACCATATTCAACAGAATCCGTTATTGAGAATTCAACCGGAAGAAATCCATCCCGATCCGATGCCACAAGTCTGCCGTTTATGTAAAATTCACTATAGTAGTGTACAGCATTAAAACAAAGCGTTATTTCACTTCCATCCCAATGCTCTGGAACAAAAAATCCCGTCCTATACCATCCGCTTTCAGCCTGCTCCCATTCTATGGGATATTCCGGATAAAGTCGGTAATCTCCACCTCTTACCCATACACTTTCAGTTCCGAATTTAGCTTCCTTGGGACTTGCAAAAGAATTAATATTCCAGGGTGACGGTACTTTGATTTTGGTTTCTTCCCAGACATCCGGAATTTTATCAAGTGATCCGTCGCCGGGACAAAAATCCCATAGCCCATTCAAGCAAATATTTTCTCTTTCTTTCATAGAAGTCCCTCTCTTTAAGCCGTTTTTATCCAGTATCCGCCTTTATAACTATTGTATAAAAATCACAAAATCAGAAATATAATAGATTTCTTAGAAATATATAAATTTTCTTTGAATTGAGTATTGTAAAGTGCGCTTCCGTTACCCAGAAACGCACTTTTTTCATACAAGCTTATCAATTACTAATAAATCTGCAAGAAAAAAAGTTAAGAAAAGGCTGAGGATAGCTCAGCCTTTAATCATTAATATCTAAACCACATAACCCTCAATCAACCCGACCGGTATTGGCTTAGGTCTGTCACAGTCCGTTTTTAAATCAATAAATGTTCTTTTTTCCGCACTTTCATGGAAGGCGTGCATGATCTCCAGCACATGGCAAGTCAAATCCCCATTTGCACTATTTGTTCCATTGTTAGAAACCGCATCAGCCATTATGGCTATACCGATGCCCCTGCTATTTTCTGAATAGATATGGGTTAGGGGAAGCTCCATAAAATCCTTTTGAAAGTATGTCTTTATTTTTACGTCCCCTCCGAAGGTATTGGGGTCGGGAACCAGCAAAGTCCCTCTGGAGCCATATATCTCAATACGCGGAAGCGTACTTCCCCAGACATCAAAGCTGGTAATAACTGTAGCAATCGCCCCGTTTTTAAATTCAATTGTACCGGTTACATGGGTAGGCACCTTTACATCGATAAGGGTCCCGAACTTCTTTTCGCTTGTGATCATCCTCTGCTTAAAGGAAACCGAGTTCATTCCGGATACCGTTTTCGCAGGCCCTATCATGGATACCAGCGCTGTAAGATAGTACGGACCCATATCAAACATCGGGCCTCCTCCCATGTCATAATAAAATTCAGGGTCTGGATGCCAGCTCTCATGTCCGTGGCATACCATAAATGCAGAGGCGCCGATCACATTGCCAATCAGACCGTCATTGATTGCCTTGATACAGGTTTGGATTCCTGCTCCTAAAAATGTATCCGGTGCACCACCGAGAAGTAAATTTTTCTCTTCTGCCAGCCTTTTTAATTCCATTCCCTGAGCCAGAGTGAGTGACAACGGTTTTTCCACATATACATGCTTGCCGGCCTCCAAAGCCTTTTTACATATGTCGAAATGTCCCATTGGTGTAGTCAGATTCAGTATAATCTGTATTTCCTTCGAGCTCATCATTTGATCTAATGAAAATATGTTCGGTACATTGTATTTTTCTTTTGCTGCCTGTGCTCTTTGCTCTACCCTATCGCAAACTGCCCAGACCTCAGTATTTCTAAATTTTGACGAGAGATTGTCCAGATAAATAGAGCTTATATTTCCACAGCCCACTATTCCAATTTTTACCCTTTCCATGTTATCCTCCATTCTGCCGATAGTTCCGGCCATATCATCTACAGCAAATTACAAGCCCATAAAAAGCCTCTTCGCATGAGCTCCTTTGCTTCCGGAGCCTCAAGTACATCGGCATGATGTCCAAGTGAATTATAGAAAATCCGGCCCTTTCCCCATTTTTTTGTATAAACCACCGGCATCAGCACAGGACCATTTTCGCTATGTGGGCCCGGTACTAGAGGGAAACTGGTTGTTGCCAAAACATTGACCGCAGGATCAATATGTAAATAGTAATGCTCTGTTTTTACTTTGAAGTCGTTAATTCCTTCAATGATTGGACTTGAGCTTGACTTTATAATATTGACTTCATATTCGATACCATCATTCCCCGGATGCTCAACCCATTGTGAGCCGGTCAGGAACTGCCACCTCGTACTGTTTCTGAACGCGTCACACATGCCGCCATGACAGCCTGCCAGGCCAACGCCATTTTCGACCGCTGAGCAAATATTCTGTACATACTCATCTTTAATTTCACTCATTGTATATACAGGAATAATAAGCGAATATTTGATACAATCCTCCAGTGTACTAAAAACAGACAAATCCTCGGATATATCCACCTCAAAGCCTTCCTGCTGTAATATATCCTTAAAGAGTAAAGAAACCTCAACAGGCTGATGTCCATCCCATCCGCCCCGTACTATTAAAGCCTTTTTGTCCAATTGTAGCATCTCCCTTTAATACTATTTTTTATCTTTATGTTAGTTTAAGCAACTTAATATAAAAAGAAATTCTTTGAAAAAAAATAGACAATTATTGCAGAAAACCCTATAATTTTAGTAGGGCTTCAGAAATTATTTCTCCTTTTTCCTAAATGGGTATGTTAAGAGGTACCGATGATTTTTTATGAAAATAAATCTAACGACATTTATTACTGGGATGGTAGTGATATGACATTTCCTCCCCATATCCATAAAGAGCTTGAGCTTGTAACAGTAACCAGTGGAGAAATGTATGTTACGATTGATTCCAAAACATATTTACTAAGACAGGGTGATATAAGCTTTGTATTCCCCAATACCATACATTCATATTCTACGACAGCCCACTGTGACTATTCCTTATTGTTATTTAACGGAAATATGCTGCCGCGCTACCAGAATCAATTTTGCTCATTCAGACCTGCTCAGAGCTGTATACCCAACAGTCATGTACCACAGGAAGTACACAGCCTCCTCAGCTCCATGCGACAGGAAGCCTCGCTCGCCGATAACGCAGCAATAATTACAGGCTATCTTTATCTCATTGTAGGCAGGCTTCTGCCCTTTTTGGATTTGCGGAAGGATGGGAAAAATGATGATAAAAATAGGATTGAACGCATTTTACAGTACATTCAGTTGAATTATTTATATCCAATAAGCTCAGCTTCGATATCAAACGAGCTGAACATAAGTCCTTTTGTACTTTCAAGGATATTTTCAAATAATATCGGTATTAGATTAGACCAATATATTAACGAGCTGCGCATTAATTATGCAAATCACCTGCTTTCGAGCACCCATAAGAAGATTACCGATATAGCTCTTGAAAGCGGTTTTGAAACGCTACGAACCTTTAACAGAGTGTATAAGAGTATCACTTCGACCACTCCGCGTGAATATCGCAAACAGCAGAAAATTTCATATTGCGATTGAAATTATGAACACTCCTCTCTGGTTCGTATTATAATTCTCGCCAGAGAGGAGTGTTTCCTTACTTTATGTACACAAAATTTATAGACTATTACCTGCTGACTGGAGGTTATAATTTTATGACTGACTATTTATTATTTGGCAATATAAGCATCCAACTGCTTTTGTAATTCGCTTATCACTTTATCCAAACCAGCATCCTTACACTTTTTGATGAGCTCTGGAGCAAATTGGTCATACTCCATATAGCCATTTTTAATGACATTGTTATACTCAAGGAATGCTGCATTTAGCTGTGCCATTTCAGCCGATATTGAATCCATATTCCATGTTATTCCAAGGAACGGCACCTGTACTGCATCCTTATCCCAGTTCTTAACCATGTCAAGATATTCTGTACTGCACTCTTTACTGAATCTATGGAATCTCAAATCAGTCCATGCCCAGTTAATGGCAGGGAAAGCATGTTCTTGCGGTATGTCGGCAGTGATTACAGAATTTCCATCGAGCTTATAGTTAACATCCTTTATTCCGTATGAGAACAAGTCATAGTTTTCCTGATTCTTCCTGAACCAGTTGATAAATGCAACGGACTCATTTACCTTCTTACTGGTAGCCAATACTGCCAAGAGATTATCACAAGCTGAAATAATATACTTAGGCTGATCAGGATAGAATTGCACAAACTCCATTTCCCCATCGGGCTGCTTAGCTTTAAATGGATCGATCTGCTCTGACAACCTTAAGAGAGTTGCTTCCATTGAGCCTAGCTTTCCGCTGAAGAATGAACCGAATGCGTCATCAATATTTAGATTCTGAGTAGGCAGCAATCCTTTTGCTTGTAATGCAACGTTTTCATCCACTAGCTTTTTGAAATCCTCTGTCTCATAGAAGGACTTAAACTGCCAGTCATTAACATCCAGATAAATAGGAGCACACTCCCAAAGATTGAAGAAAAGCCACAACTTATCTGTTATGTATTTGTATTTCGTTGCACTTGAAATAGTAGGAATCATGTCCGGTTCATTTTTTTGAAGCGCTTCGCAATAAGCGTTGAAATCCTCAGCAGTCTTAATCTCAGGTATTCCATATTTCTTTCTAAGATCACCGCGGATGATATAGGCCCTTGTAGTACCTGTTGGCACTACTCTCGGAATGGCGTAAATAGCATTGTCATATGTCATCTCTTTCCACGAATACTGGGGTGTTGAACTCAAAATGTCCTGTCCATATTTATTCAGGGCTTCGTCCAATGGTGCCAACAGCTTTTTAGCTACATGACCTGAATAATTTGAAATATGATCCCAGGTGATATCATATTCTTCACCTGCTGCAACAGCCATTCCCTGCTTGTTCCAGTAATTGTCCCAAGGAATAAACGTGTATTCGAAAGTAAAATCGAGTCCATCCTGCTTCATTTTGCTAGAAATAGCATCATTTACTTCCTTTTGCCCTGCTGGTTCTTCCCCTGGAAAAAGGAATTTGATGGTTCCTGATAGAGTACTCTGCTGCACCGGGGTTGCTTCTGGACTTTTTGTTGTCTCTTCAACAACAGGAGATGGGGTGTTGCCTACTGTTGCTTGCGTTCCACATGCAGAAAGGCCCGAAGAAATAACACTTAATGCTATCATTACTGCAAGTAGCTTGATAGATGCTCTTCTTCTCATAAAAATTCTCTCCTTTTAATTATTATATATGTTGACTGGATTACCAGTTCAACTCTATCCTTTTATAGATCCGATCATTATCCCCTTGACGAAATACTTTTGCATAAACGGATAAAGCAGGATAATTGGGCCTATGGTAATAACAAATATAGCCATTTGCAATGATTCCTTCGGTGTAACTAAGCTTCCTATTGTACTGATTTTCCCAGAGCGAACAAAAGTAATAAGGGACAATATTTTATAAAGTATAAATTGCACAGGATAAAGACTCTTTTTATTGATAAACCATAGCGCCATCGTGAAGTCATTCCAATAGGCCAGAGCAATAAATAGCGTTACAGTGGCAAGAATAGGCTTAGCCAGTGGAAGAATAATTCTAAAAAATGTACCAAAGGGACTCGCCCCGTCAATCTCAGCAGATTCAGCCAGTGAATCCGGTATAGTTCTGAAATAATTCCTCAAAAGGAACACATTAAACGGGCTGATCAGCATAGGAAGAATTAAAGCCAGAATACTATTCTGAAGATGCAGCACTCGTGTACATATCAAATACCACGGGAGAAGTCCGGCATTGAATACCATAGGAATAAACATAAAAAATGAAATCGAATTACGATATTTTACTTTTTTTACTGACATGGCATAGCCAATCATTGCACATAGCAGAAGAGCAATAATAGTTCCTATCGTTGTTACCAAGAGCGTAACCTTATATGAACTAAGTATCATGTTGTCACTTAATGCTAACCTGTAGGCATCCAAGGAGAATTTCTCAGGAAAAAACCTGAAACCATTCTTGATGATACTATCTTCATTTGTAATAGATACAATGATAACCAAAATAAAAGGAACAAATGTAATGACGCAGAACATAAGCAACACAAGTGAAATTATTATTTGTATAAAAGAGCTGCTTTTTTTCTCAGACACACTCATTATTATCTTCCCCCATTAAAAAAGCGAATAGTCCGGATCGATTTTTCGTGCTATCAAGTTACTTCCCATGACGAAAACAAAACCGACAACGGATTGATACAGTCCTACAGCTGCCAGTGAACCAAAATCACCGCCATTGTCAAAAAGTGCTCTGTAAAGGTAAGTCTCAATAATGTCAGTCTTTTGATACAATTGCCCATTATCTGCAATTACAGCATATACAAGACCAAAATCACCATTAAAAATTCTACCAATGGCTAGAAGGGTCAGCATGGATATGACAGGAACAAGATGTGGTATGAGTATATGTCTTATTTGTTGTAGCCTTTTTGCCCCATCAAGCTGTGCTGCTTCAAACAGTTGTTCATCTATTCCGGATATGGTAGCTAAATAGATGATGACAGTGTAACCCAGACTTTTCCATACACTTGTCGAAATCAATATTGGCCGCCATACATCCGGTAACATATACCACTTTACGGCTTCTCCGCCCAATGCCCTTATGATGTTATTTAAGAGTCCATGGTCAATACTGAAAATAATATAGACGAACTTACTGATAATAACAAAAGAAAAGAAGTATGGGATGAACATGAGGCTTTGAAATAACCGTTTCAGAGATTTATTCCTCATTTCATTCAAGAGAAGAGCAAAAACCACGGCCAAAAATGTTCCCCAGAAAATGTTATTTAAATTCAGCCATATTGTATTGAAGGTAGTCCTTAAAAAATCGGAGCTGGTAAAGTAGAATCGAAAGTTATTCAGTCCGTTCCAGGGACTTTTGAATAATCCATCTAAAAAATTAAATTTCTTGAATGCAACGATGATGCCAGGCATTGGAAGATAAGCAAAAAGGAAGAGTATTACCATTGCCGGCAGAGCCATGAGATAATAGGCCCGATTCTTAAGCAATTCGCTTTTCTTGAACAATTCCCCTTACTCCTTTCGGAAATATAATTCAGTAACTAAATTATAAATACCAAAAAAAGCAAAGTATACGATAGATTTCTTATAAACGTGTACTAATTCAATGAAGTTCAATTAATAGAAATACCGGTATTTTCTTTATACTGCTGACTCCAATATTCTTCAAGCTCAGTTGCTCCGGCTTTATCCATCTTGAAAAGCATACTCTTGAAAAATTGATAGGCTCCCTCCTTGGATGGCGCCATAATAGCCTTTGGGAATTCCCTATCCACGATATTGATGATGTCCTGATGAATACCCCATAGCTTCATATCACTGCCGGGTTGCATATTCCAGATATAAGCAGAGCCGTCATACGTGTACTTATCAGCCATCATGGTACTCACCTTAAAATCTTCTGATATATTTCTGGCTTCCCTGATATCAAAGTATGGATAATATAACAACCGGAAGCTGTCGGAGCTAAGGTTATTCAGCTTGATAACCGTCTCACCATCCACCTTATAGTCCTTTCCCTCCTGCCCGAAATTAGCCATCAAATTGCCCTCAGGATTCCATAAAAATCTTAATAATGTTAAGGCCTCTGGAATATCCCTGCAATTCTTCGATACCATGGTTACCGTATTCCCCAACCTGCTTTCTCCAGAGAAAGATACGTCCTTTACCCCTTTAAGCGGAGATATAGCAATATAATTGGAATCCTGCTTTTGTGAACCTTTTTCGGAGTTGATATCTGCCAGGGTTTTGTAATTCATGGAAACAGCAAAAATCTTTCCTTCGCTAAGATCCGTTTGTATTTGTTCATGCTTCTTAATAAAGGCATATTTATCAAGCAATCCTTCCCTGTATAATTTATTCAGGAAGAATACCATTTCAATATAGTTTGGGTTTTTGTATTTTATCTTTAGGTTACCGGAACTATCCTCATAGAAAGCTTTTATACCGAATGCTTCCTCAATGATTGACAATTGGGTACTGTCATATCCGAAAAGCGACGCGGGTATAGCCGGACTGCCATCTATTAGAGGAAACTTCTCCTTAAACATTTTTAAAACCTTTATATAGGCTTCCGGCGTATCCATATCAGGTTCGCCCAGCTGCAAGTAAATATCCTTACGGACATTAAAAGTAGCCGTCCCTGTTCCGGTTTTACGGCTAAATCTGTCTTCAGGTATAAACCCTCCCGGCAGGACATACAGCTCCCCATCGGTATATTTTAGCCGAGACCATATTTCATAGTCGATCTCTTTTTCGAACTCGGGCAAATAACGGTTAATGACTTCATTATAGGACAGCACGCTTTTGTTTCTGATCAATCTGCTAACATTGGAATCAGCCAGATTTAATGTTAGGATATCCGGAAGGTCATCACTTGCGATCATAGATTCAAGCAAATTATTATTATCGTATTGTTCGGGCTTTATGATCTCAGGTAAAACCCCGGTAATCCGTGAAATCTCCAACAGTTCCGGATGTTGCTCCCAGTTCCCGTCAAAATCCCATTGAGAAAGGTTGACCAACCAGCGCACCTCTGTATAGGTT
>JAEYPI010000014.1 GCA_023410885.1 Bacillota bacterium | reverse complement strand
ATGCCGTCAGAGCCGGTGATGACATTGACATTAAAATCGATGTCAACCTCCAGTGCCGACAATACAACAATATCAAGCTGATTGACGGCCGAGCCCTCGTTTCCCGGGCTGGCATAATAGGAGGCGTCAATCTGCTGATGGAAACGGTTGTTTTTCAGAGATTCGGCTGCGACCAGATCAAAGGACTGTACATCCAGTATCTTCTTTATGAGCCCTTCTTCATGAAGCTTCACAATCTGGCCGGTGATGCCACCCAGGGCAAAGCTGGCCTTGATATTCTCCTGGAGCATTTTCTCTTTTAAAAATTGGGCCGTTGCCAAAGAAGCACCGCCGGTGCCCAGTTGAAAAGAAAATCCATCATAAAAATAACCGCTGGCGGCAATGACATCTGCGGTAGTCTGGGCCATCAAAAGCTCCTTGGGATTCTTTGTGAAACGGGTTGCACCGCTCATTATCCCCTGGGGATCACCAATGGCCTCCACCTTGACTATGTAATCCACCTGGGACTGGGGTATACCAAAGGGCGCATTGGGGTAAGTCACAATATTGTCAGTGATAATGACCACCTTGTCCGCATAGAGTGCATCTAGCTTGGCATAGCCCATGGAACCGCAGGAGATGCCGGTATCATGATCCCGAGAGTACCCGTTGGCATTGCCGTAGGGGTCACAGGACGGCGCTCCCAAAAAGGCCACGTCTATTTTAAGCTGGCCGCTCTCAATAGCGTAGGCCCTCCCGCCGTGAGAGCGGAACACAACGGGAACGTCCATAAGGCCGTTTGAAATTTCCTCAGCCAATCTTCCGCGAATTCCACTTGTCTCAATGTGCTTAACCACGCCGTTCTTGATATGATTGATCATGGGCTCATGAATGTCTATAAGTGAGCTGGCTGCCACTGTTAAATCCTTTAGTCCCATTTTTGCAAGAGTGTCCATGACCCTATTGATGATATAGTCGCCGTTTCTGAAGTGATGGTGAAAGGAAATGGTCATACCGTCCTTTATTCCGCACAACTCAACGGCTTTCTCCAGACTAGGTACAATTTTGTTGTGAACTGCCTTACGTTCCTTCAGGCTTTTCGTATCCTTCTGCATGGCCTTGCAGCCCTGCTGAAAGAGACCATTTATGCCTGTCATTTGATCGATATGAGGAATGGCTTCAAATTGAATTTCTCTCATGACAGTCCTCTCCTTAGTACCTTTGCTGCGACCGCCAGCTCAAGAAGATGCTCAGCTCTCTCGACAACGGGTTTATCGATCATTTTTCCATTTAGATTGATAACCCCCGAGCCCTTTCGCCTGGCTTCCTCCATGGCTTCAATAATGGCAAGGGATTTGCTGATCTCTTTTTCATTGGGTGTAAAGATTTGGTGCAGCGGTTTGATCTGATTGGGATTGATGACGGACTTGCCGTTAAAGCCCAGCTGCTTGATGGTCTTGACTTCAGTGATAAAGCCCTCCATATTGTTGACGTCGGAGTAGACTGTATCAATAGCATCAATTCTAGCGCTTCGTGCCGCCATCAAAATCATGCTCCTGGCCATCAAAAGCTCAAGGCTCTCAGCTGAACGGCTTGTTCCCAGGTCGGTTACAAAATCCTCCGCACCCAATGCAATTCCGACCAGCCTATTGCTTGAATGGGCAATTTCCCGGGCATTGAGGACCCCCGCAGCGCTCTCAATAGCGGCCATCATTTTGGTCCTGCCAACAGGTATACCCGCTTCAGCCTCTATTCTTTCTATTTCCTTTTCGCAATTAATGACATCTTGCGCAGATTCGGTCTTGGGCAAGCGAATGACATGGGGCTGTGCACGAACCATGGCCTCCAAATCCTCCATACCGAAGGCGGTATCCAGCCCATTGATTCTGACAACCAGTTCTTTGCCTTTAAAATTGAGGGCTTTAAGCGCTTGATAGACAAGGAGCCGCGCTGTGTCCTTTTCGGTCAAGGAAACCGAATCCTCAAGGTCAAGCATCAAGCAGTCCGAGCCGTAAATATGCGCATCACGAATCATCCCGGGGTTGTTTCCCGGAACGTAAAGCATACTTCTTCTAAGCTGTTTCATCGTGTTTTGCTTCCCCCCCAATCATATTGACTTGATTGGCAGGCTCTGTATATGGCCGCAGCGGTTCTGGCTCTGACCGTACAGTCCAGAGCCCCTTTATCCACCGCGGTAATAGCTGCGCTCACAAGTCCAAGCTCAAGAGCCGTTTCCAAAATCACCCTTCTGATTTGACTTCCATACTGCTTTTCGACTGAGCTTTGCAAGGTGATGGAGATGGTATCGGTATCACTGGATTCAACTTTGATCATGATATCACTTGATTCCAGAGTACCCGCAATTCCAATTTCTTTAATATCCATAAGGCCCCCCCTATTTTTGGAGCTTAAAGAATACCATCAAGCGTCTTCATTATCTTTCTGTTTTTCTCTATATCGGACGCTATGATTTCGCGTGCAACTTTTGTTAAGGAATCACTGCAAGCATCGAGATTAAGCCTGCTTTTTTTATCAACGATCTCTATTTCTTTGGGGTCAAAAATCTCATAGCCGTATAACGCACCGGCAATACAGCCCGCCATGACACCTACTGAGTCGGCATCTCTTCCCGAATTAACACCGTCGATAACAGCCTGTACAGGCTTATCCTCAAAGAGGGTCAGATATCCTATTGCCACAGGCAGCTCCTCAATTGAATACAGACGGCTGGGTGTATAGTTATGAGTAGGTATTCCCACTCTTTCGACGGACCTGGCGAACTGCTCGTTCACAGGGGAATAAGGCAGTATGGCCTTGAAAAACTCCTCCACGATGAAGGCTTTTTCTTCCCGGCGGTCCTTTAGCCGCTTTGCGGTCTCGTACAGGTCACGTATTGCATTTTTTGTTCCGTCCTTGGCTAACTCCAAAGCAGTGGAAACCACATCATGTATGGTAGCACCGGGCTCGTAAGCTTTCGCAATACAGGCAGCAAGTACGCCGGCTGCCTCTAGCCCGTAGCTGAGCTGATGCCCGCAGGCAAAATCAATGGCCTCATCATAGGCCGCTTTTGGATTACATGCATTGACAACGCCTACCGGTGAGATATACATGGCAGCTCCACAATTGACCATATTGCCCATTCCGCCTTCTCTGGGTTCGCAGTTGGCCAGTCCATGGCGGTTAAAGATGTGCTTTTCAGGATAGAAGAGGCGTTCTATAAGCATGGCCTCTCTATCGAACTCAGGAATATAGCGCGGCCTATATCCGATTTCCTTAATAAATTCATCACCCATATCGTAAGCGTCAACATGGTCACGCTTAATCAGGTAAACATTGATCAGAGCCTGGGTCATGAGGGTGTCGTCGGTGATGATGCCATATCCCCTCATGCGATCTATGCGGTCAACAATATTCTTATCCGCCTTCCACCACTTATTATAAACAGTGGTAACAGGCCCGCCATAAAGGTCCAGTATCTGCTGATGTGTCAGTCTTTCCACAGGTGCACCCAGAGCATCTCCAAAGGCTGTTCCATAAATCACACCACGCGTTTTTCTCTCAAAGTCGGTCATGTTGTTGTACCTCCGTTATATATTGCTTTTTTTCAGATCCTTATTTCTCTTCGACGGACACGGTTCCATACAGGGTTCTTCCCATATCAAGCTTGGCAAAGCCGAACATACCGTAGGCAAAATCCGAATCCCTTGCCTCCAACAAGACCTTCCCATCTATTGAAAGGGTAATGCGATCTAAAACAGCTGAAAGGGTTACATCGTAGCAACGTCCGTATTCCCATGGGAAATCCGCTTCACATAGCTTGGTAAGCCCGAAATTATTCTTATATAGCGCAACAGTTCCTGATTTATCGAAACCTGCGTGGTACCCGCGTTGAACGCCCTGTGCTCTTACGGTAAGCATATGCCCGGTTCCGTTTTCAGGGGTTACCTTGGCAGTAACGGTATAATCCTTGGCAAAATAATGGCCTGAAAACGCTTGGGCGTAGTCACAGGACATGGCCTCCAGATTGCCGTCCTCCAGTGTCCAAGCACCATGGTCGTGGGAGAATGGGGTAATACAGCCGAAATTCTTCATCTGCTTTGCGAAATCTATGGTGTATTTTGCTTTCCCGGTAATCTTAAACTCATCAATGAAAAGTCTTCCCAGACTCTTGACCTTGCCGGCATAGCCCTCAACAAGGATACCAACCTCGTCAATCATCTCGCCATCAGTATCGGGAATAGTGAATTCCACTTGAGTCCACTGATTGGGCGTAGGCTGGATGTAGCCCTGAATGAGATCCTTTTTGCTCCTGGCCAGACGGACAAACGGAGCTATTCCAATGTTTTCATTGCCTTCCCACTGATCAAGATACACCGCCAGGCTTACTTTCTGGCCACTGTATGCTTTAGGGGAGAACACCGGGCTGTAGCGTTCGTCGCTGAAGTCGTCACGTGTATAGAAGGGTTTATAGTAAACCTTGCTACCCGCACCTCTGACAAGCCTGTCAAACAGTACCTCCAAAGAGCCCTTACCCTTAAAGGCATATTCCTCGGAGTGCTTGACTCTGCAAAGGAATGGGTCGGAAACTCTGAAATTATGGGTTGATCCGGGCAATTCAAAGTCAAAATAGATTTCATCCTCTTTAAAGCTTTGAACCAAATCCTCCGGAGCTTCTTCACCGGCCATCCGGTAGCCCAGAAGCGCAAGCTCCTTGGCGTAGCTTGGGATATCCAGTATATTCAGGTATCCGGAAACACCGGACAGCACGATGGAATCATTAATGGGATCACGATATCTGGCGGCAAGGCCCTCCAAGCCACACATGACGCCTAATACCGTACCGACATTTCCTGCATTGCAATCGGTATCCCATCCGCACATGGTGGCAATTTCAACAGTACGGTTAAAATCTCCCTTACCATAGAGCATGGAAAGTACGCACACACCTGCATTAGGGATGATGTGGCAGACGCCCTTATACTTGTCATAGCCCCAGTCTCTTATCAGCATATCCATACAGAGTCTGAAGTCCTCCGGATATTGATCATAGAAATCACATACAGCACGGACTACTTTACTGTAGGTACTGTCAGACGGAATGAAGGTCAGGGCTTTTTCAATAATACGACGGATATCATTACAGCAGAAAGCTTCCGCTATAGCCGCACATAAGAATCTTGCACCATAGACACCCTCTCCATCGTGGGATACGCTGGCTGCAATCTCCCCAAGCTTTGCTGCTTTTTCGGGGTTGCCGGGACAAATCAATCCCCAGGTATCAATAAAAATCTGTCCGCCTATCTGCTCCGCAATGGTTTTTCCGTTCTGGGCTATGGACCCTGACCGGGGCGCCTTGATACCGGCCTTTAAATTCAAAAAGGCCGTATGCTCTGTGCTGACACCATAACCGCCCCACCAGAACATCCCGACCCCTTCACGTGCGTAATTGAGCCATGCACGGCCTACATCATCGGCTGTAAGCTCCCTGTCAAAGGCATCATCATATAATGCGCGAAGAAAATAGAACGGACCGTTTGCATCATCATCGGCTGCAAAGTTTTTAAACTCCTTAACATATGAAGTGATATCTCCATAAGTTTTCCTGATTCTCTCATATGTCCAGATAGTGGGCTCAACAGGAGCACCAATCCTTATTCCGATATTCATTCCAAGAAATCCTGAATAAACTTTGTTAAGATAATTTTTTGGTATCATGATAGCGCTGCCTTTCTCTATTACATTAATAAACCTAATACGAAATGAATGTTCAACCAAGCTCAAATAAAACCTGTGTCAAGAATTACTGAATCGCAAGGGCAGATCAGCGGTCTATCTCGTCCCGCGTGGGAATTGAGGGTTGCGCTCCGCTTCTTGATACGCAAATTCTCGCAGCCTTGTTTGCAAAAGTGATTGCCTGCCCAATGTCCATTTTCTCAGATAGGCCTACGGCCAGAGCTGCGTTAAAGGTATCACCTGCAGCAGTGGTATCCACCACCTTAATATCCGCAACTTCAAAGAGCTTTAATTGTTGGCTTCCGGCTAAAAGAGCCCCTTCTTTACCTAAAGTGGCCACCACATTTTTGGCGCCACGTTGAATCAACCTGGTGGCAGCCGCTTGGGCTGATTGCAGGTCGGTAACGGGAGAGCCCGCTAGTATTTCAAGTTCAGTTTCATTGGGTGTCAGATAATCCACCAGCTTCAGAATTTCATCCGGAATACTTTCCGGAGCTGGAGCAGGATTAAGTATGACAGTGCAGCCATGCTTATGAGCAGTTTCAACTGCCAAATAAGCTGCATCAAGAGGTATTTCGAGTTGGATGAGAACAATTTGACTTTGTGCTATGAGTGCTTCATGATGGGAGATGAAATCGACATCGCATTTGGAATTTGCTGCAGGTAAAACAACAATACTGTTTTCGCCCGCTTTACTGACATAGATGACCGCAAGGCCGCTGGTTTGATTTTGCTCTGCAACAATAGAAGTGGTATCCACCCCCACACCTGCAAGATTTTCAATCAACTGCCTTCCAAGCACGTCATCACCCACTTTTCCGAGCATTGACACGCCATTGCCTAGCTTTGCTGCGGCAAAAGCCTGGTTCGCACCCTTTCCTCCGGGTATGTATCCTTCCAGTTTGCCCATAATCGTCTGCCCGACGCGGGGAATTTCATCCAAATGTATAACCATATCCATATTCAAGCTGCCAATGACTAGTATGTTGTGCACTTTGCTACCTCCGGTGTTAAACAACCACATTGAATAGTAATGATAAAATCTGCTATCGGTTGCTTCTCAACCACTATGAGCGTCATTCCATTTTATAGGGGTAGTTGCTACTCAGCCACCTATAAATGCAATTAACAACCATTTTGTGGTCACTGGTGAACGTAATCTTAATGTCTGATCATCGTTGCTTTCATTCTACAACCTTCTGTATATTACTTGATGTTTTGATAAGGAATACAATTTAGAGAAACCGGTTAATTCAATTGTTATTATATCCGACACTACTTTGGATTGTCAACCATTGGTTTATTAATAAAAACCACCCGTTTGGCCAATGGGTAAAAAATAAGTATATTCATTGATATAAGCTGCTTTCATCCATCTATATTCTTTCGCTTGCCACCCCTAGCAATAAAAAGCCTATCTCCCAAATTAGAATATTATCACCGAAACCGTTTTATCTATTGCTATATTTTGTTTCAATAAACCAGTTGCTTTTTCCCATGTAAAATCTTATAATATGAGCCAGTAAGTTATAGGTGGGAGTTGTTTTAATTGAAATATACCATTTCAGATATTGCTAAGCTTGCAAATGTGTCTAAAGCCACGGTTTCACGGGTAATCAACAATAAAAGCGATGGCGTCAGCCAGGAAACCGCCCAAAGAATCCGCGATCTGATTAATGAGCTTGGTTACCGGCCCAACAGCCTTGCACGCAGCATTGTTAATTCTAACGCTAAAATGCTCGGCCTTGTCATACCGGATGTCAACAACCCTTTTTTTCCTCAGCTTGTGCGCGGTATAGAGGATTACGCCTATTCTTGCGGCTATACAGTCTTTCTGTGTAATTCGGACAACGATCCCAAAAAGGAAGAACAATACTTAATGTCTCTTATTGATAAGAGAGTGGATGGTGTTATACTGGCTACAACCAATTCCAGAAGCACCTCGCTGGAACAATTGAATAATTACGGTGTTCCCTTCGTGCTTGTGGATCGTCCTCTCAATAGTGCATCAGTAGATCTGGGAGTTTATGCCGATAACTACAAAGGCGTTTATACTGCAGTCCGGCACCTCATTAAAAACGGAAATTCACGTATCGCCTTTTTGGGAGGGACAAAGAAAATTGTAACAACCTCAGAGCGCTTCGCAGGATACAGGGATGCCTTGAAGGACGCCAATATCGACCTCGATAAAACGCTCATTAAATTCGGTGAATATTCCATCGCTTCCGGCACCCAAATGATGGATAGACTCATTGCAGAAAAAGTTCCCTTTACGGCAGTCATGGCGGGATGCGATCTAATTGCAATCGGCTCGGTCAAAGCCCTGACAAGAAATGGCATCATCGTTCCAACAGAATGCGAGGTCATAGGCTTTGACGGAATTGAGCTTTCAGAGATATTCGACCCCTCTATTTCCACCGTTGTACAACCCATTTATGAAATCGCCCTTGAATCAGCAAAGCTTTTGATTGGAAAAATCAATGGGGATATCACCTCTTCGAGAAAAATTATTGTTGAACCTACCCTTATTTTGAGGGCAACCACCAAGTAATTTTGTGCATTGTGATATCATGTATTCTTTTACCTCATCTGTCTGATATTTAGCATTTTTTCAATAACATTGCCCTTTTCCCTCTATCTTTTGTTTAATTTGCACAATATTGCGACCGAAATTTGTGGAGTAAAACTATTGTTTACTACTCCGTGCTTAACCTATAATGGTCTAAAGAGAAACCGGTTTAGTAACTTTATTAACCCTTCAACCTCCTCACATGAAACTGTGTAACATTATTATTTAAACTGGAGGTGCTACATGTCTACTCTAGATAAGAGAATGCCAGTAAACAGAAAATCATCACCCCTTTTGAGGAAGCTTAAGTCCGATCGGGTCCTTTATCTTATGATTGCTCCGACCCTTCTGTACTTTATTATCTTCAGAGTATGGCCCATCCTCAATATGAGACTGGCGTTTTACACCTTTCGCGCAAAAGGTCCATGGGAATTTGTGGGACTCAAATACTTTAAGCAATTATTTGATTCTCCCGCGTTCTACAGCATTCTTAAAAACACGTTTATCATTAGTTTAATGAAATACGTTCTGCTGTTTCCCTTTATCGTTTTATTCGCAATTCTTCTCAATGAATTGCGGAGCAATAAGCTGCGCCGATATGTTCAGGTAGTCTCCTATCTTCCCCACTTTCTTTCCTGGGTAGTTATCGCCGGTATTTGGATCTCCTTCCTTTCACCCTCTACCGGAGCTGTAAACCAGATATTGGGGCTCTTAGGGCTTAATCCGGTTGATTTTATGACCAACAAGGGAACCATACGATGGGTGCTGTTCTATAGCGAAATGTGGCGAAGCCTTGGATGGGATTCCATTGTGTATTTCACGGCAATCATTGGCATAGATGCAGAGCTCTATGAGGCGGCGGAAATGGACGGGGCCGGTCGCATAAACATCATTCGCTATATTATATTGCCCGCTCTCTTTATTCCTATGGTAACCATGTTTATCCTTAATCTCGGGTTTTTCCTGAATGCAGGTTTCGATCAGGTCCTCAATTTTACCAACGACTCGGTCAACAGCTCTATAGACATTTTAGACACATACATCTACCGTGTTGGTCTTATTAACGGACAATATTCGCTGGCTACCGCCATGGGCCTCATCAAAGGTATTGTTGGCGTGTTCCTGGTTCTTGCAACTCATATTACATCAAAAAAGACGACCGGTGTGGGCGTTTGGTAAGGAGGACAGATCATGAGAAATAAAAAGAATATCCCGTCGCAAATCGCAATCTCGTTTTTTATGATACTGGTCACCCTGACCATGATCATTCCGTTGCTGAACATACTGGCAAGATCCCTGTCCGATCCTACGCTTTCGCCTACCATGAGCGGACTTCGTATTATACCCGAAGGCTTCAGTCTCATCAATTATAAGATTGTGGCCAGCCACCCGGTTTTAATACCATCCATACTGAACTCATTAAAAATAACGGTCATCGGGACTGTCATCAACATTTTGCTGACAACCTCAGCAGCCTATGTTCTTGTCCGTCCGAATTTGGTCTTTAAAAAAGCGATCATGGTCTTTCTTATCTGTATGATGCTATTTGATCCTGGACTGGTACCCGAATATCTGGTCATAAAGGACATTGGGCTTATGAACTCTCAATGGTCGGTTATTCTGGTTACATCGGTGAACGTTTTCTATTTGGTCATTATGATGCGGTATTTTGGCGAGGTTCCCAACGCCATGCACGAGGCGGCTACTATTGACGGGGCAGGTCATTTCAGAATATTCTGGCAGATCTATCTACCGCTTGCAAAATCGGGAGTTGCCACCCTAACCCTGTTCTACGCTGTTTTCCGTTGGAATGAATATTTCCGTCCGGGCATTTATATCCTGAACCCAAAGGACACAACGCTCCAGGTTATATTAAGGCAGTTTGTTGTTCTCGGTTCATCAGAAAACATCATCGGTGCCCAAAATCTTCTTAATTACAATGAATTCGCAAAGGTTGACATTAATGCTCTAAAAGGTGCGACCATGGTAGTGGCCATCGTGCCCATTCTCATACTCTATCCCATTATCTTGCGCTATATCAAGGGCGGCGTTATGACCGGAGCTGTAAAAGGATAGTCCAATTCTACAAATCCATATACCCAAAAAAATCGTTTGATTGGGAGAATTTCTTTATCTCCCTGTCAGGCGATTATAATAAAGGCACTCTCGGCATCTCGAGAGAAATAATATTTTTCAAGGGAGGAATAAAATGAAAAAGTCATTATCAATCCTATTGGCAGTTTTAGTGATCGTTTCACTGATTACCGGATGCGGTGGTAATCAAGCTACACCAACACCAACACCTACTCCAAGCAGCAGCGCTCCTGCTTCAACCGAACCCGCCGCTCCCAAGGGCATTGGTACACCCGAAAAGCCCGTAAAGGTTACCATTCTTGAAAAGGACGTGTCAATGTCAGAACCCGATGTAGTATCACTTGTAGAGGCCATTGAAAAGGGTATGGCTGAAGAAGGCAACTACGTTGATATCGAATATCTTGAACCCCCGGCAGGTAAGTATGTGGAGGTTGTCCCTCTGGCTATCAGAACAGGCCAATACACACCTGATATTGTTTACCTCCAAAACGGGGTTGAGCTTCCTCTCGTTCAAGAGGGATTACTCGAGGATTTAACACCTTATATTGAAAAATCCACAAACATTAAAGCAATCATGGAAGATTACAACAAAACAAGACTGGAGAATTATCCTTACCTTTTATGGATGGCTCCTCCCATGACCTATGTTCCTGTTATGAGAAGCGACTGGTTTAACCAGCTGCAGATCAAGGATGAGTTCCTGGCCAACCCCACCCCCGACAACTATTACAAGCTGTTTAAGGAAATCAAGGATAAGGGTCTTGCACAATACCCCTTGACCACAGATAATAACAAGCTTCGTTTGGACAGCGTATTCAACCACGCATTCGGTATTACTTCCACCATTATGAAGGAAGGCGACAAGTATATCTTCTACCATGTTTCCCAGGGTGAGAAAGCCAAGCTGGAATACCTCGCTAAGCTTTATGCTGATGGTCTGTTTGATAACGAGTTTATCACTAACACTTGGGACGTCATGGAGCAGAAGTACTATGAAGGCAAGAGCGCACTGATCTCAGGCAGAGCAGGCGACGTCGTTCAAATCCATGATACTAAGATGACCCAAACCAACGGCCAGGAAGCTGAGCTTGTTGTACTTCCCCCCGCAAAGGGCGAGAGCTTCGCATATGGTTCAGTAGACGTAACCAGAGAGCCCCGCGGATTTGCCATCACAGCTGACTCTGAGGTAAAGGATGCAGCTTTCGCAGTTCTTGAGTTCATTTGCGGTACCGAAGGCAGAACCATTGATAAGATGGGTATTGAGGGCGTACACCACAAGGTAGAAAACGGAAAAACCGTTTTAACAGACAAATATCCCGAGTGGTGGTCCCGCTTCTTTGAAACAGTTAATGGTCTAAACCCCAACCCACCGATGGAAGGCTCCATCTACACAGCTGCGGCGCTGCAATCCCTTGATATGATCGAGGAATATTATGCCGCTGATATAAACATCATCATTCCTGAGGAACTATCACCTAAATGGGATGCTATGATCAATCTCTATAACGAATACTATTCCGACATCATTCGTGGTGTGAAGCCAATCAGCGCATTTGATGAGTTCGTAGCCAAGTGGAACGCAGCAGGCGGAGACGAATTCAGCGCATACCTTGCTGAGAATCTCAAATAAGCAGCTTTGAAACAACAGGTATTGGCCAGGCCTTTGCCTGTTGTTTCTTTTAGCCTCACTCAATTGATTATTAAAACATCTATGTAAAGGAAGGAAAAACGCATGATATCGAGAGCAACCCTTATACAGGATAGAAACAAGGTCCTAGACAAAGCCCTTGGCAGCCTCAGCGGGCTGGCTATCGGCGATTCTTTTGGCGATGCTTCAAGAAAGCCCGACAACCAGATGAACTATGGCTTCACTACAGATTTTAACAAAGGTGCCTCCTGGAGCACCGATGATACCGAATTTGCCTTGCTTACAGCCAAAATTCTAATAGACTGCAAGGGAAACCTGACCAGTGACGATGTTGTAAAAGCCTGGTTGGAGCATGTAGCAACTCAGGATGAGCTGAAAAGAGGAGGAGCCAGCGAATTTGAAGCCTCCCACAATCTTCGCCGCGGCCTTCGCCCTCCCCTCTCGGGAAAATATAATAGTTATTTTACCAGCGACGGCGCAGCCATGCGAATTTCGCCCATTGGAATAATCTGTGCGGGCGACCCGGAAAAGGCTGCTGCCATGGCCGAGGTCGATGCAAGCATCAGCCATTATCAGGACGGGATTTGGGGTGCCCAGGCCGTTGCTGCAGCAGTTTCTGTGGCCATGGTGGACGCGACTATTGACGAGATTATCGAAACAGCCCTTCGCGTCATACCCTCCGATTCTTGGTTCTACTACACATTGAACAAGGCTCTTGAGATCGGAAACAGAACCGGAAAGTCTCTGGCTGACTCTTGGATGCCGTTGCATGACGAACTCTGGGCCAGCTACCGCGCGACAGTTGCCGAGGCGGTGTCCGAGGCCTTTGGCGTACTTAATCTAGTCAATAGCGACTTTAAGAGCGGTGTAATTGCTGCCGGTAACTTCGGACGCGATGCCGATACCATAGGAGCCATTGTAGGAGCTATCCTCGGCGCTAAATACGGGGCTTCTCAGATACCCGAGAAATGGGTTGAAAAGACCCGTTATCCTACCGGGACGTGCCTTACTTTCACTAAAGGAATAGACATCAGGGAAATGGCAACAAAGCTGGCTGATCTGATTGTTTAATTTCGACCGGCTCAGTTTTCTCCTGTGGGGTGGAGGTTTTCGGGAATGACATGGTTTTTCATCACCTTTTTGGTCGCTTGTATTGGCGCCTTTATATGCTACAAATTAAAGATTACCGGCGGAGTCATGATTGGTGCGCTTCTGGGCGTTGCAATATTCAATGTTGTTACCGACCTGGCCTATTTCCCGCTGCCTGCTAAGGTCTTTGCCCAGATCATTTCAGGTGCTTTCATAGGCATGCAGGTCAACAGAAAAAACCTGGCGGACTTAAAAAAGATGATAAAGCCTTCGGCCTTATTAATAGGGGGGTTACTCATCATAAACATCGCTTTAGGCTTTATCATTTATTTTCTGTCCCCCTGCGACCTGATGACCTCTCTTTTTGCAGCGGTGCCGGGCGGCGTTGCTGATATCAGCATCATCAGCAGTGATATGGGTGCTGATACCTCTGCCGTAGCAGTATTTCAGCTTTTTCGAATGGTAAGCGTGCTTACCTTTTTCCCCTCCATCCTCTTCCCTGTGGCAAGGTTTCTTTCCAAGCGAGCACCATCCACAGGCAAAGAAGATACACCTACCGAGCATGGGGGTTCCACTGCAAATCCTGTTAAGCGGCCGGCTCCGGAGCATGCCTTCCAAAAATCAGTCATCACCCTGGCTACGGCCTTGTTCTTTGGTGTTCTCGGTGCGCTGTCAGGAATACCGGCAGGAGCATTGTTGTTCTCGGTACTCGCAGTTTCAGCCCTGAGCATATGGACCAACAAGGCGTATTTACCCTTTGCTGTCAAACGCTTTGCAATGATAATAGCTGGTGCCTTTGTCGGCACCAGCTTTGTCAGAGAAAGCCTCACCAGAATGGGTGACCTCGTGATCCCGATGATTTTACTTGTTTTGGGGTATTTTATCTTCTGCATTCTTTTAGGTATCCTGCTTAGTCGTACATGCAAGCTGGATATTGTTACATCTCTTTTTGCCTGCACTCCGGCCGGAGCTAGCGATATGGCCCTTTTGGCCACAGACTTGGGTGCAGTAGGTCCACAAGTTGCTCTGCTTCAGATTGTACGGCTCTTTTGTGTCATAACCCTTTTTCCGAGAGTCATAGAACTAGTGCTACTCCTTTGGGGGTTATTGACCTAGGAACACACAAGGGAACACAAGGGGACGGTTCATTTGTGTCAGGACACAAATGAACCGTCCCCTTGTGTTCCCCTTGTGTTTGTCATGGATAAACTTTAATTTCAAATACCTGGGCAAAATCGCTGCCATGGGTTTTATAAAATTCCACCCTGATACAATCGGTTTTCAGGTTTTCATTTAAAACGAATTGCCGCATGATGTTATTGTCCACGTTAGCAATTTCCGCAAAGCGGCCATCCGCCTCCCGTGCTTTCAAAGAAAAGCTCTTGACCAATTCACCGGGCATCTTATCCCAACCGTTTTTATAATAATCCGGTTTAAGGGGGTTAAAATCTCTGTTAATGTCCGGATTGAACAATAGTTGGATTTGACTGATGGTTCTCACATCATCAAAAGAAAGCTCAAGCCATGCCTCTCCCTCACTTAAACTGTTCGATACCCAAATATTAGGGTGCTTTTCCGGGCGAGTCATTCCATTAATTACATTCTGAGGAGAAAAGAATGCTGGTACAGGATCCAGTTTAAAACATGGATGAAACAATCTCATATCTTTTATGGAACCAATTGAACCGACAACACCGCAGCAGGATTCCTTTGCTGCACCGATACTGGCACCCTTCTGGGCCACTATTTTTATAATGACATGGCCTATTCCATCCAACGAAAGATGACAGGGGAAGGACACCCAATCCATGCCCTCACCATAGTCAGCCCTAAAAATACCCTTGCTTTGAAGCCCTTTATAGGCCTTCAGGGCATCAGCGGTATAAACCTCAATCTCTGCTTTACTGCCGGCTTCTCCGCTCATCATAAGCTGCAACGTATCAAATTTTGCAAGGGCTGGCATTAAAATATAAAGATCCTCATTCAACGGTAGCTTTCTGTCCACTAAATCTGATGAAAAGCTGCGACAACCTGATGCAGTCACTGTTGATTCCTTAGCCATATCAGCCATATCAGGATTATCTAAACCATGCAGCCAAACATCCTGTTTAGCAAGAAGCTGCTGTATGCTTTTTATTTCCTGGAGCTGAAGCTGACAAGGCCGCTTCTCAGCCTGTATGGCATAAGCAGCTGCAGTTCCGGCTGCCTGTCCTATCAGGGCGCAGGTTTTCATAACGCGTGTCGAAGCAAAAGCCATATGGCTTGCGCTTATATTTCTTCCTGCAAACATCAGATTTTTAATATCCTTGGAATAAAGGCATCTCAACGGAATCTGATAAATGCCGGTCGGTGTCTGGTGACAAGACTTTTTAACGGAATAAATACCTTCCTCGGGATGTACGTCAATAGGCCAGCCCCCGCTACAGACAACATCATCAAAGGCCTGATGCTGGAGTATATGATTTTGCGTTAAAACCAGATCCCCAATAAACCTTCTGGACTCACGCTTACCGGGAATGCTCCCCACCCATTCCAGGGTCAGGTTTTCGGCATTGAATTCACCGCTGTTCTTGATGTAGTTCCAAAGACCAAAAACAAGCCTTTGCAGTTCTTCCTTGATGATCTCGTTATCTTCGATGGTATTCCTGATGCCCCCATACTCGATCCACCATAAATCGCAGCCGCTATCCGTAATGGTGATAGATTTATGGGTGCGTGTCAACAAATCTTTAATATAGTCCAGCGGATAGGCAAAATCGGGTGGGATGAATTTAACCGGTTGGTCGGTACTTCGGACATAGAAAAACATCGTACTGCCTAATGTGTAGGACTGGGGCTGTTCAGGCGCAAGCGTTTCGCCGAAAGTCCCCTGTCCTTCCTTACCCTGCATATAGGAGGCACCGGCCCAATAACCGATAGAACCATCCCCCGTACAGTCCATGTAAAGCTTGGATTTAAAAATCAGCTTTTTCTCCGTGGCTGACTGATAGGCGGTAACGGAAGTTATTTCGTTCTCCAGTTTTTCCACCTCTTGAGCAGAGGTGTTTAAAAACAGCTCTATTCTTTTCTCACGCTTTACCACATCCAGAAGCAGCGCATCCCAAAGATAGGGGTTGCCCTCCGGATTCCGGTAGAGATTCTCCAGATCCAGCTCTCCGATTATTCCGCTTTCCGCGGCAAAGCGATTATTTCCCATAGCGTTTGAGCCGACAGCCCACACGCGAATTTCACTGCTTGAGTTTCCGCCGAGAACCGGCCTGTTATGAACCAGAGCCACATGGATGCCTTCCCGGGCGGCAGCCACCGCCGCGCATATGCCCGCAAGCCCGCCGCCAATAATAGTGAGATCCTTTTCAATCACAAACGTATTTTGATTTGACATTTTGCTACCCCTCTTCAGCATACTTGAAAATGCTGGCTATCTTGTTGTAGGTATTCAGGTGCGGTTTCTCGTCAAATTGTGAGACGTGGGCCTCGCCGATGCCCATGGTTTCCAGCGCAATTTTTATACTTTAGGCAAAATTAGCGAAGCTTGCACCGGAACCGCCTCGGACTGATGAGAATATACTACAAAGGATATCGACTTTTTTCTGCATATGCATTAATGCATCCCTATCCTTTGCCCGCCCCAGTCTTTGCATCTCTAAAAATAAAGCAGGCTTAAATTTCGTATTTCATGGCTCGTGCATACTCTGATGGCGTTATGCCATACTCATCTTTGAAGCATCGGGAGAAATGCTGAAGGGTGGAATATCCAAGCAGCTGGGATATCTCGGTAAGATTTCGATTGCCCTCCCGGATGAGCTGCTTGCCTTCTGACAGCTTCATTCTGCGAATATAAACGCTTGGTGAAAAGCCAAGGTGCTTTCTGAAAAGAGCCGACATATAGGAAGTGCTGACGTTAACACCACGGGCAACCGAACTGACTGACATCTTGCTTTCTGCATGACTGGAAATATATACGAGCGCCTCCTCCACAATCTCATTTTCACGGGTTGTCGTAATGGTTGAAAAACGGCGGTTTGCGGGCTTTTCTGAATGAACTTGTCTTAACAGGTGGAGCAATAATTCCTTTAGATAACAAAGCAGCGCATCATCCCTAAGAAATTCGTTTTCATCCTGTTCAACCAGCATTTTATTAAGTAACCGAACAGCCTCCTCATCTGCTGACTGCCTTCTGTTTGTCAGTTGATCGCCATAGGGGCAATCCATATCGAAGGATAGGGTGATAAAGCAGACGGAACGTGACGAATCCGTATATTGCATATGCCACTGGTCAGGTGAATATAGGATCATTTCTCCCTGCCTGAGCAGAATGTCCTGTCCTGCAGCCACGCTATGAAGCTCTCCCCTGTCCACATAGATAAGCTCATAGGGATGATGCTGTTCTCCGCGAAAAAAGAAGCCCTTCTCCCGCTCCTGGTAAAACAGTGTATAAATATCCTTTACGATCAAGGCCGGGGAAAGAGAATAATGAGGACCGGAATGGGACAGCTGAGCATATCGATGAATGCCATCCTGACAAGTTATCTGACGTACTGTGCAAATGCTTCCCAACGGCTGAAGTAAAATCCATATTCCAGGATTGACCCTTACAGGCTTGTCCAAATAGAAGTATGCCGGTTCATCCTGTTCATCACGGGAAACCCCCAGCACCGCCATGCCATCTGTTCTTTCAAGATAAACGGGATTATCCGGATAGCAAACTGCTTTACCGGCATTTTCAGACACTGTCAGCCTCTGATCCTGCCATAAATATTCAACAGAAAATACTTTTTCATCAGCAATGTCATCTAAAATAACACCGAAATCCTTAAAGCTTATTCTGTTAAGATTTCTAATCATATACCCCACCGCCTGAAGCTCATTATACCATATAAATTTATCTAAATCGATTTTACATTTGCCTATATGATTTAGCTTTGACAATTTCTATTTTCAGAAAATACAGTCTGTGTTACGATGGGGTCAAATCACTGATAGGAGCGATTTATATGGAAAAACCCGCACTTGTTATCATGGCGGCAGGGATGGGAAGCCGTTATGGCGGACTGAAGCAAATAGCCCCTGTTGACCGTTCAGGACATATCATAATTGATTATTCTATTTTCGATGCACATCGGGCTGGATTCGATACCGTTATTTGTGTCATTAAGCCGGAGCATGAAAACGATTTTCGTGAAGCAATAGGAAATCGTATTTCGCATCATCTGAATATACACTATGCTTATCAAACCCTTGAAAATCTTCCTGAAGGGTTTCAAGTACCGAACGGCAGGACAAAACCATGGGGAACAGCCCATGCAGTTTTAAGCGCAAAGGATCACGTGGGTAATCGACCGTTTGCCGTGATCAATGCTGACGATTACTATGGGCGGGACGCCTTTGCATCCATTTTCAACTTTTTGTCACATGAAGCAAATCCGACCTGCCACGCCATGGTGGGCTACAAAATTGAAAACACTTTGACCGAAAATGGGGCTGTAGCAAGAGGAATCTGTGAAACGGGTGACGGATATCTTTCCGGCATAACGGAACGCACCCATATTGAGGCGCGCCCCGGTGGCGCTGCTTATACGGAGGATGGGACGAATTTCACTTTCGTGCCCGCAGGTACCATTGTATCAATGAATATGTGGGGCTTCGATGCTTCAATGATACATGAGATTGAAAGTCGGTTCGGCACTTTCCTAGCTGAAAACCTTCCAAAGAATCCCCTCAAGTGCGAATATTTTCTGCCCCTGGTCCCCAATACAATGCTCAAAGAAAAAAAGGCCAGGATCCGGGTTCTGCCTACTTCGGATAAATGGTATGGGGTTACGTACGCACCCGACATGCCTGTGGTGCGCGCTGCTATTGATAGAATGAAAAAAGAGGGTCTATACCCCGAATATCTATGGGAGGTGCAATAATGCTGGAGCAAGTCTATGCTTTTCAATTGGATGGAGAACCGATTTACTGTGGCCGCTATGGCAGCGGACACATCAATGAAACCTATTTGCTGGTTGATTCAACCGCAAGAGAGTACATTCTGCAGAAAATAAATAAAAATGTTTTTCGCGATCCCGTCGCTTTAATGAAGAACATCTCGGCAGTGACTACTCATCTGAGAAATAAAGCTTCAAGCCATAGGGAAGTTTTAACGCTGGTTCCGGCCAAGGACGGAGCATTCTGGCATATAGACAATAGCGGGGAGTATTGGAG
>JAEYPI010000278.1 GCA_023410885.1 Bacillota bacterium | reverse complement strand
GAGCAGGGTAAGGATGTCACCCAAGGGGGTTCGGAGCTTGCCTTTACAACCGTTGAAGGGGTGACCTTTGCAACCACGGTGGATTCCCTGCTGGCCATTAAATACCTTGTCTATGATGAAAGAGAATGTTCTCTCAAGGAACTTGTGGATGCCCTTAAAGTCAACTGGGTGGGCTATGAGACCCTGCAGGCCAAAGCGCTATACAAAGCCCCCAAATATGGACAAGATGATGATGTCGCTGATGAATTGGCACTGCGCATTATGGATTTCTGGGCCACCTATGTCTGGAAACACAAAACAAAGAGTACAAACAGGCAATTCAGACCTGGCATGTTAAGCTGGAATTATTGGGTTGGCGATGGCTACATTATGGCCGCAAGTGCTGATGGTCGTAAAAAAGGACAGTTCCTGTCCAATGCCATCTGTCCGTCAAACGGCGCTGATATTAATGGCCCAACAGCCAATGTCAACTCAGTGGGTAAGGTTCTGGGCGGAAAATCGGAAGCAGGTGATTACGAGGATTATCTGAATAACCTGCCCAATGGCGCAAGTCATACCATTACCTTCAGTCCTTCCATGATCAGGGATTCGGAGCATAAGGCTAAATTTAAGGCTTTCCTGCGGGGTTATGTAGAAAACGGGGGCACAGCGCTTCAAATCAATGTCCTTGACGCGGATATGTTAAAGGACGCACAGGATCATCCCGAAAACTACAAAAACCTATTAGTGAGAATTACAGGCTACAATGCTTATTTCACAAGCATTGGACGAGAGCTTCAAAACGAGATCATCAAGCGTGAAAGTCATAAGAAATTCTAAAAGGAGCTTTTTATGCTGACGGAACAACAAGCAGTCACTGGTCGGAAGGCTTTAGTATTGGATATACAAAGAATGTCCACTGAGGATGGGCCGGGTCTGCGTACAACTGTTTTTTTAAAGGGCTGCACTCTTTCATGTTCGTGGTGTCACAATCCGGAAAGCATTCATTCCTATAAAGAAATTCAGTGGATGGACACCAAATGTATTGGCTGTCGCAGCTGCGTGAATACTTGCCCTCATCGTGCACTTGCTTTGACAGATCAGGGGTTAGTGATTAACAGAAAGAACTGTGATCGCTGTCTTTTATGTGCCAAAGCATGCCCCAGTACATCAATTGAAGTCAAAGGGCAAGAATGGACGGTTGAAAAGCTGGTTAATGAGGTTGCAAAAGATCGGGTCTATTTTGAAAAATCCGGTGGCGGTGTCTCAGTTTCCGGGGGTGAGCCTCTCTGTCAATCCCACTTCGTAGCAGATTTTTTCAGAAGGCTCAAAAACCTCGGCCTCCACACAACCCTTGACACCTGCGGCATGTGCAGCGAAGCCTCGCTTTCGATGGTTCTGCCCTATACTGACTTAGTGCTTTTTGACCTTAAAATCATGGACTCTTCCCTTCACGAAAGATATACAGGCGCACCCAATGCCGTCATCCTCAATAATATACGATTTCTCGCGGATTGGATTAGGGAAAAGGGACAGCCCTCAGCCTTATGGATTCGGACACCCGTTATCCCCGATGCAACAGCAACGGATGACAATATAGCCGCCATAGGCCGCTTCATTGCAGAGTATTTAAGTGATGTGATTAAACGATGGGATTTGTGTGCCTTCAACAATCTATGCCTTGATAAATATAAGCGCTTAGATCAGCCATGGGCACATAGCCTAACAGGACTCGTCAAGCGGGACGAAATGAATCGTTTAGCACAGTTGGCAAAAAGCTCAGGCGTCAATCCAGACATTGTTCATTGGTCAGGCCCTACAAGAATTGAGGATTAGGTAGAGCATCCAAACCCAAGGATAATCTAATTTTTTGAATGGAGGAATGAACACGATGTCAAACACAATCCCACAGGATTACATAAAGGCATTTGAGCCATGTGAAAAAATCGGTCTTCTAGCTACCATTTCCCCAGAGGGATTGCCCCATATAACGCTTATCACCTCTTTACAGGCCAATACACCTACCCAAATGATTTGGGGACAGTTTTTAGAAGGGCTTAGCAAAGAAAATATAAAGCGCAACCCTAAGGTGGGGTTTTTGATAATGAGCTTGGCCCGTGAGTTTTGGACCGGACAGGCCCAATGGACCCATAGCAAGCGTGAAGGGCCAGAATACATCATGTTCAACAATAAGCCCCTGTTCCGATACAATACCTATACAGGCATCCACACCGTCCATTATATGGACCTCATAGACATTTCCGAAAAAACAAAGCTGGATACCGGGGCAGTGGCAAAAGGTGCCATTTTAACGAAGCTGGCCAAATCCTTCGCCGCGGCAAAGCAAAAAGCACCCATACTCAATTCTTGGACCGAACAATTATTCAATAACTTTGTTAATCTTAAATTCATTTCATACATCGATGAAAAGGGCTTCCCCGTCATCCTCCCTATCATTCAGGCCCAAGCAGCAGATAGCACTAGAATTGCCTTTACCCTAAGCCCCTATGCCCATAGTCTCAAAGGTCTGAAGCATGGCGCAAAAGTCGCCGTTTACTGCATGAACCTTGAGATGGAAAGCGTACTCATTGAAGGCAAATTTATTGGACTTCAGAATAAGCTCGGCATAGAGGCAGGCCTTGTTGATATTGACCGGGTCTACAATTCTATGCCTCCAAAGCATGGGTACATCTACCCCAAGGAAACGCTGCAGGCAGTGACGGAGTTTTGAGAGATAATAAGTGCCAGACAAGGAAGAACCGTAATTTATTGTTTTTAAAATAATTCTCTGATATTATAAGGTTGTTAATTCTTAGTAAAACAATCCAAGAAACGTATATGATTTTAACTCAATACCCCTATTTACAAGCGATGTCCTAAAAAACAGCCTATTTATCCATTACTAAAAAGGTAAAAGGGGACATTTTTATGTATAGGTTGCTGATAGTGGAAGATGAACCAAGGCAGGTACGGGCGCTGGTAAATATAATAAATCAACTCAAGCCTGAATATGAAATTTGTACGGCTAATAATGGACAAGAGGCTTTATCTTTATTTTCAGAGAATTTATTTGACGTTGTAATGACAGATATCAGGATGCCAAACATGAATGGAATTCAGCTGATAGAGTCCATAAAACGCGAAGGCATTCAAACAAGAATCATTATCTTAAGCGGCTATGGTGAATTTAGTTATGCTCAAAAGGCTATACGCTTTGGTGTTACTGATTATTTGGTCAAGCCCATAAGTAAAAATGATTTACTTGAGATATTGAATAAGGTTGAAAAAGAAATAAAGGCAGAGCGGGAAGCAAAAACACAGGAAGAGGATTTAAAGCAAAAGCTAAATACTTCATTGCCTGTTTATCTTGAGCATCAGCTAAATAAATGGATTAGCGGTCTGGCAAATAATGAAGAACTCAATGAAATAGAAGAAATAATACCACATAAGGGATATGGATTAGTTTGTATTACAGCCTTTAGTAATATTCATAATGCTATGGAAATTACCAAGGATGACTTTAAACAATATGCAAAATTCGCTATGAAGGAATCCTTGGATAGCCTTGGGCATTCTATATCCTTCTTTATGGAATCCGACGATAGATATATGGTAACTGTACTGGTAAATGTAAATAAGATCAGAATAAGTTCCCACGAAAACATAATAATAATGCATAATTATTTAAAAACAATAGAAGAAAAATTTAATGTTGTGGCTACAATAGGGGTGGGTGTGGAAACGGATAATATACATAGAGATATAATTAAATGTTATCTGAGTGCCCACATAGCCACTGAACGCAGATTTTTCTTCGGGCTGCAAAAGGTTCTATTTTCTAACTCCGATAACATGTCTTATACCGAACCAAAGGTTAGAGTAAGAGATTTAGAAAAAGAGATCGAAGATGCCATTAATCAAAAAAATCGAACTGATATAGCAAGGATAACCAACTATCTATTTGAGAATGTAAAAAATAATTGCAATGCAAATCCCAAGCAGTTTAAAGAGGATATTCTTCATTTTTTGCTTAATCAAACTCAATGTATTATTAATATTATTAATAACGATAAATATAACATGTTAATTGAGAAAATTAAAACCAGGACACTTTTATGTGAAGACTACAGCGAGCTAAGACACTTTACCAACGAAATATTATGTCAAATTATCGATATTAAAAGTGATCCGGCCAATGACAAAAATAGAATACTTATAGAGAAATGCAAGAATTATATAGACGAAAAATATATGGATGATATATCGCTGGATGTAATTGCACAAAGATACTTTTTTAACTCCTCATATTTTAGCAACTTATTTAAGTGCTATATGGGAATAGGCTTTTCCGAGTACCTGTTAAAAGTAAGAATACAAAATGCCCAAAGACTTCTATCAGGGACAGAAGACAGTATGGCTGATATTGCCAGCAAAGTGGGTTTTAATAACCAATCCTATTTTAACCGAGCTTTCAAAAAAGAAACCGGTATTTCTCCTTTAAAATACCGCCAGATAAAGGTAAGTTAGGTGAAGAGTTTATGCGGAAATTACTTAGCTTTATAAACAATCTAACGCTCCGAACAAAGCTGGTAGTAACTTATGTAGCTCTTATTATCATCCCAATATTTTATATCGGGTTCGGATATTTTAACGCCAATACAGAGGTAATAACAGAGATCTCTCAAAAAAATACCTATGAATTAGTGAAAAAAAATAATGAGATAATAGATGTTAAGCTCTTGCAAATAATGAATAATATATATTCTTTTATCACGGATAAAGATTTAGTCAATTCCTTTGATAATATAGATCAGAATGACGATTACAGTATTTTGTTAGTTGATAATAAAGTAACTAATTATTTAAACAAATATTTTTTGTATTCTGAGGATATATACTCTGCACAATTAGCCACCAGCTATTTTGTTTTTGGCCCCCGTCCTCTGGCACAGACAGTCGTTAAAAGTCTAATCCCCGAGGGCAGCTTTATCGGTTCTCCCATACATTCAATTGCAGAAGAGGGCAACGGTAAAATAAAGTGGATTCCTACATACGATTTCGCCGAAATGTTTAATATCGAATATCTAAAGAATGTCGATGTGGACTATAAATATATGTTTTCTGCCGTTGTAGAAGTTAATGGCAGCTATTATGAGAATGGCGTTTTTACAACTTTATCCGATGATATAGAAAAACCATATCTTATTCTTAACTTCAAAGAAGACTTTTTTCAGCAAGTCTACCGAAACAGTATACCAGCAAAGGGCAGCTATTATTTTGTTATAACAAAGGATGGACAAATTGTTTCGCACCAGAACCCAGATATGATAACTAAAAATGTTTCTTATTCCTGGTTGGATGATTTAATTGTTAATGACAGCGGAGCCAGCATGGTAGAAATCGATGGAGAAAACATGATCGTATGCCATAGTAAATCAAAAATTACTGAATGGGTTTCTGTTGTTGTAGTTCCTCCCGATCGTCTTGTAGATGAAATTATTCCTGTCATAAAATCATATATATTTTATACCTCAATAATTACTACAATAATATCTATTTTCATTGTATATTTTCTTTCAGTAAAAATAACCAATCCTATCAGTAATCTTACAAAAGCTATCAAAAAAACAGGAGAAGGCAGCTTCGATTTTAAAATGGAGGTTGAAGGCAGCAGAGAATCAAGGGAGCTGATAAATAAATTTAATGTTATGAATGAAAAAATAGGTAGGCTCATTCAAGAAAATTACGAAGCAAAAATCAATGAGAAAGAAGCTGAGATTACTGCCTTAAGCTTACAATTGGATCCTCATTTTATGTATAATACATTAAATATGATAAATTTAATTTCAATAGAAAATGGACAGGACGAAATAAGTGATATGCTTATTTGTCTTTCTAAAATGCTTAAATATACTGTAAAGACAAAAAAGGATCTTGTGGCTTTTAGGCTTGATATAGAATATCTTCAGAGTTATATACTCATTATGACTAAACGTTTTGAAGAGAAATTTACAGTTGATTATGATATTGAGTCAAGGCTTTATGATTACACTGTTCCAAAGTTCTTTTTACAGCCCTTTGTTGAAAATTCCATTATTCACGGTTTTGAATCCCTAGACAGACATGGGATTCTTAGAATATCATGCTTTATCGACAGTGACAAGCGGGTATTTATAATTGAGGACAATGGCAAAGGCATGACTCCGGAAAAGCTTAAAACTATTACTTCTGATGAAAAAGGTTCCATTGGAATTAATAATATTATAAAAAGAATTAAGATAATGTATGGAAATGAATACGGTGTGACAATCTATTCTGCTTTGGATCAAGGTACCAAGGTAACAGTTACACTCCCTCTTTATGTCTGATAGTTTTCAATTTACCCTTCAATGCTTAACCTAAATATATTGCCGGTGAAAATAATTCATCGGCCTTCTTATATAAGGTCATTATTAGTTTTGACTCAAGGCTCAAGATACAAAAATAGTTAAATTAAACAAAAATATTTCAAGTTTTTTTCTATTAAATAACTGTAATTTAATAGTATAAAGGCTATTTCATATTAAAGGAGGCATTGTTGATGAAAAAATTTTTCGTTCTCATGCTTTGCATCATGCTGTTACTGGGAGCAATATCAGGTAGCTCCTCATATGCGGCGGTGTCCTTAACTGTTGATTTATCAAGTATAATTGGCCCGGTCACCCATGCTGCTGCCGGTTCTTTGTATGGTGTAATAGAGAGTAAGCCTGATAATAATCTCATTATTCCATTACGCAATAAAGCATTAAATAACCCGGCAGTTGCAGGCTATCAACAGCCCTGGGGAGCAGCAGTACCGGTAGCACAAAGAGTAGCACCCATGGGAACAAAGGTTCAGATTCGCTTGGCAGACTGGTTTACAGGTTGGTACGATTATACGAACCTTACAGATTTCTTTAACAAGATGACCACTACTGTTAATGAAGTAAAAGCTTCAGGCATAACTAATGTTTACGGCTATGAAATTTGGAATGAACCCGATGGCACATGGCATGGCCAATATGTGGGACAGATTGATTACAGTGACAGTTATGTTCAATTTACTGTTTATGTGCCCTCAGCCAAATCCTATACCATGACCGTAAGATATGCTAATGGTACAGGTGCAAGCTCAACACATAATTTAAGTGTTAACGGAGGTACCGCTTCTACTGTAACATATGCAAATACAGGAGGCTGGTTTCGTGCAGGCGCAGCTGCTTCCTTAACAAGAACAGTGAATTTAAATGCCGGAAACAATACGATAAGGTTTACAAAGGGTACGGGATATGCTGAAATTGACTTTATTGATATTACCGGTGGAAATCCTGTACGATATGAAGCAGAGAATGCCACAAGGAATAGCTGCAACATTTTCAACAGTGGATATGCTTCATCAAATTCAACTGGCAACCTTACATTTAGCGAATTCTACAGCCAATCTCAAATAAAGCTGAAACAGCTTGACCCTTCAGCAAAAACCATAGGTCCGTCCTATGCTGGGTATACCCATGCGGGGATGCTGGAATTTATGACTTACCAGAAGAATAATGGCACTCTTCCTGATTATATATGCTGGCATCAGTTAGGTGGAGAGAACTTTAATACAAATTATAATGATTATAGAGCTATTGAAACATCATTGGGCATTTCACCCACACCCATCACCGTTAATGAATACAGTGGGGCCAATTGGCTTAACGATGAAGGAAGGCCGGGAGCTACAGTGCCCCTTATCGCAAAATTCGAAAGACTTAAAATAGATAGTGCACAGCAGAGCTATTGGGATGTCCCTAACCCCGGAAGGCTGGGAACGCTCTTAGCTACCGATACTCAGAGAAATGGTGGATGGTGGCTATACAAGTGGTACGGTGATATGTCCGGCAACATGGTCAATACAACACCTCCAAATGTAAACGACATGACAGCACTGGATGCCTTTGCATGTGTTGACTCGGTAAAACAATATGCCAGTATTATTTTTGGCGGTAATACTGACGGAGCGGCCAATGTTGTCATTAAGAATTTCCCGTCCTTCTTTGGCACAAATGGAAGCAAAGTACATGTGCGGGTTGACTGGACACCTTTTGTAAACAGAAGCACTGTTGTGAACACTACGAATACTTTACTAGAAGGGGACTATATTATTTCAAATAATCAGATTATACTGCCCATTTCCGGCCTCTACAATAATGACGGCTACAGAATATATATTACGCCTTACGGAAAAGCCACCAATCGATATGAAGCCGAGGACGCGGCAGTGAATCGGGCCAATACCTTTAGCAGTTCTAACGCATCAATGGGAAAATATGTAGGCCAAATCGATTACAGTGACAGCTATGTAGATTTTTATGTGAAGGTCCCTACCACCAAAGCTTATACTATGACCATAAGATACGCCAACGGTACAGGTGCAAACTCAACACAGGGATTGGCATACAACGGCGGTCCATGGTCATCGGTTACATATGCTCCGACTTCCGGATGGGCGCAATTTGCAAATTTAAATGTCAGTGTTAATCTCACTGCCGGTGATAATATCATAAGACTGGCCAAGGGCAGCATCGGATATGCAGAAATTGATTATATCGAAATAAATTAATCCTAATGATGATCAAAAATCATCTAAAAAAAGTTCAATATTACAAAATTATTTAAATTATTAAGAGATTATCAATCCTTATAATTAAACTTAAGAGACTGCAGCTCTTATTAATTGAAAATCTTAGGAGGTACATAATTAATGAAAAAGACTTCAAAGATCATTTCATTGCTTGTTGTTCTAAGTTTACTAATAGGCATGGTATTAACAGGATGTGGCGGAAACACAAATGTTAATTCTCCGTCTGCCGGAAATAACAATAATGGAAAACAGGCTGTTAAGCTAAAGTTTACTTACTGGGGAAGCCCTGACGAGAAGAAAGCCATAGAAAATGCTTGCGCTAAATTCACAGAGAAATATCCTTGGATAACAGTAGAACCCATTCAGATTCCGAACTCCGACTACAATGCGAAACTGACAGCAATGGCAGCAGGAAATGATATACCTGATAGCGGTTATATGACCGGTGACCTGGGTGATACCTGGGCAAATGAAGGTAAATTTGTTAATCTTTTTGATATGTTTGCAAAAGACCCCGATGTTAAAAAAGAAGACTTCCTGGATTTCATTTGGTATAAACTTACTCCGGAGAATGCATGGGGTATCAGTACAGCAGCTGAGTGCTACGGTTTATATTACAATAAGGACCTTTTGGCCAGAGCCGGTATCGATTCACTACCAACCACAGCCGAAACAGCTATGGATTGGGACACCTTTGTTGATCTGTGTAAAAAATTAACCATAGATAAAAATGGTAAAACTGCAGCCGACCCCGGTTTTGATCCTGATAATATTAAGCAATACGGCTTTATGTTCGAAACCTGGGACCAGCCTATCAACAACTTTATCTTTAGTAATGGCGGTGAATGGGCTTCTGAAGATGGTAAGGAATTTTTATTAAATTCGCCCGAAGCGGCCGACGCCATTCAAAAACTCGCTGACCTCATTAATGTCCATCACGTAGCACCATCTCCTCTGGCTGCCAAATCACTGCCCGCAATGAATATTGCCCTGCAATCTGAACTTACTGCTATGGCACTGGGTGGACAATGGATTAATCTTGATCTTGGCAATGCAAAAGTAAACTTTGATATCGGCGTACTTCCGAAGCTTAAAAAGAGTATAACGGTAGGTTTAAGCGGTGCCACCGTATTGTTTAAGGATTCAAAACATCCTGATGAAGCTTGGATGCTTTTTAAATGGATGTCAAATCCTGAAGGCGCTATAGAATTATATACCAGTGGATTATGGATGCCGACCATGACTAAATGGTATACCGACCCCGAACTCGTTAAGCTATGGGTTGATGCTAATCCTGCTGCACATCCCCCGGGATTTAAGGATGCAATGATGAACCAGCTGATGAAAAATGGTGTCCCTCAGTCCCAATACTATCTCAAGAATTATGCAAAGCTTGTTCCTATCGTAACTTCCGCATGGGATGAAATATGGCTGGGCAAGAAGACCGCAGCAGAAGCTTTGGCTGAAATGGAACCAAAGGCAAAAGCTGAATTTAAAGGGCGCTACGACGCTAAATAATAGTAGCTTTAAATCATTTTGATAAAAGCCAGGAGCTTTCCTGGCTTTTATCAAAAACCTGAAAAGAGGAATTTCTATGGAATATAGTATGGTTACTACACAGAGAGCTAAAAAGAAAAATATAAAAAAACTATGCAGTGGCTTGCTTTTTACGTCGCCTGTTATATTGGGCTATACCATTTTTGTATTCGTACCGCTGATAGCCACAATTGTGTTAAGCTTTACAAACTATTCTATAGGCTCTCCTAACACTAAATTTGTGGGTGTTGAGAATTACAAGCGGATGTTTAACGGACAGGATGTCTATTTTTGGCCTTCTGTAAAGGCAACGCTGACATACGTGTTTGGTAGTGTTCCATTAAATATTATTTTTTCATTTTTGATAGCCCTTTTACTCAATAATAAAATAGCGGGAAGATCTCTATTCAGAGGAATATTCTATTTACCTGTAGTGCTTCCCCTTGCATCAGTATGCTCCATATGGCTTTGGATGTTTCAGCCCAATTTTGGTGTTATCAATCAGCTGTTAAAATCAGTTGGGCTACCTGGGGGAACGTGGCTTTCCTCAGATAAAACGGTCATTTTGTCATTTATCATTGTGAGTATGTGGATATGCGGTAATACAATCGTTATATTTTTGGCGGGACTACAACAAATACCAGCACATTTATATGAGGCTATTGAGGTAGACGGTGGAAATGCCCTTCATAAATTGTTTTATGTCACTATACCCATGGTATCGCCCATTATCTTTTTTAATAGTGTTATGGGAGTCATTAATGCATTTCAAACTTTTGTCCAGACCTCGGTTTTAACCCCCGGTTACAGCCAGATGATGATGGGACAGCCCAATAATTCCGGTCTGCTATATGTTCCCTATATCTATATTAAAGCTTTCAGATTTTCTGAAATGGGTGCCGCCAGTGCTGCTGCAATGATGCTTTTGATCGGTATCGGGATTTTCACTATCCTATTTTTCAGGATGCAGAATTCATTAGTATACTATGAAGGAGATGCAAAAAAATAATGAGGAAGAAAAATATTAGTGTAAAGCTCGTTATATATATAACGTTAATAATACTCTCAATCGTATTTATTTTTCCTTTCTATTGGATGCTAAGAACAGCTATTGTAAGTCCAAGCAGCATCTTTTCACCGGAGCTAAAGCTCCTGCCTCCTGAATTTAAAATTGATAATTTTACAAATGCAATGACAGCCCTTCCCTTTGGGAGGTACTTTGTGAACACGGCAGGAGTAACGATTATCAATATGGTCGGTGTCATTCTGACTAGTTCGCTTTGCGCCTATGGATTTTCAAGGATGGAATGGCCGGGAAGAAATACTGTGTTTGGTATAATGATGACAGCGCTTATGTTACCCTTCTCAGTGCTTATGATTCCTCATTTTATCGGATGGAGTTTTTTAGGCTTAACCGATACCATTGCTCCTCTTACTATACCGGCATTTTTTGGAGGCGGATTATTTAATATATTCCTTCTAAGACAATTCTTTTTGGGGATACCAAAGGAAATGGATGAAGCGGCATTTGTTGATGGTGCCTCCCACCTTAAAATATACTGGTCAATTATCATGCCCCTTAGTAAGCAATCTTTAATTGTTGTGGGCCTCTTTACATTTATGAACAATTGGAACGATTATCTTGCTCCAATGATCTATCTGTCGACTGAAAAGAAATTCACCTTAATGCTTGGCCTTAATCAGTTTATGGGTGGCTACAATGCACAGTGGAATTTAATGATGGCGGCAGTCACAATCATTGTGATTCCATCATTAGCATTATATCTATTTGCACAAAAATACTTCATTGAGGGCATAGCAATGACAGGGCTAAAGGGGTAGCTAGATTATTAATCCCATACCAACCTCCATCAAGTGTTCTTTTTATTTTAATTATTTTTAATTGCCTAAAGATATTTTTTGAGGGAGAACAATAAAATGAAAAAAGCAACAAGTCATACAGCAATACCTTCTTTAAGTAATATAAAGATTAACGATACCTTTTGGTCCAAATATATAAAGTTGATTCACGATGAGGTAATCCCCTATCAATGGGAGGCCATTAACGATAGAATACCGGATGCCGAACCAAGTCATGCTATAAAAAACTTTAGAATTGCCGCTGGTCTTGAGCAGGGTGAGTTCTATGGTTTTCCATTTCAGGATACTGATCTGGCCAAATGGCTTGAAGCTATGGCTTACAGGCTGGAAACACATCCCGATCCGCACTTCGAAAGACTTGCTGATGAGGCAATTGATCTCATTGAAAAAGCACAGCAGCCCGATGGCTACCTTAATACCTATTACACTGTTAAGGAGCCGGGAAAAAGATGGACAAATCTGCGGGACTGCCATGAATTGTACACCGGCGGGCATATGATGGAGGCTGCGGTTGCGTATTATAAGGCTACAGGAAAAAGAAAGCTTCTGGATATTATGTGCCGTTTTGCAGACTATGTGGATTCTGTCTTTGGTACAGAGCCGGGGAAAATACGGGGTTATGACGGTCATCAGGAAATTGAAATTGCATTGGTTAAGCTCTATGAGGTTACGGGCGAGGACAAATACTTAAGGCTAAGTCAATATTTCTTAGATGAAAGAGGACAGGAACCCTTTTACTTTGATATAGAATCCAAAAAAAGAGACGATGCCATACCTATTGCCGATTCAGTTATGTATGACAGAAAATATGCTCAGACACATCTGCCGGTAAGGGAACAGACAACCGTTGAAGGCCATGCTGTAAGAGCTGTATATATGCTGGCAGCGATGGCTGATGTTGCTAGGCTTACTTATGACCATTCCCTTTTAGATGCTTGCAGGACCATGTGGAACAATATTGTTGAAAAAAGGATGTACATTACCGGAGGTATAGGCTCAATGGCTCATGGCGAAGCCTTTACCTTCGATTATGACCTTCCTAATGATACGATGTATACCGAAACCTGTGCTTCCATAGGCTTGATTTTCTTAGCCCACAGGATGCTTCAATTAGAGCCCAAGAGCTGTTATGGGGATGAACTGGAAAGAGCCCTTTATAATAATGTTCTTGCCGGCATGGCACAGGACGGCAAAAGCTTCTTTTATGTGAACCCACTAGAGGTATTACCCGAAGCCTGTGAAAAAAATGCTAACTACCGCCATGTTAAGCCCATAAGGCAGAGATGGTTTAATTGTGCCTGCTGTCCTCCTAACGTTGCAAGGCTATTGTCATCCTTGGGCCAATATATCTATACCGTAAATAACGATACCGTGTACACCCATCTTTTTATCGGCAGCAGAGCAGAAATAGATATATCCGATGAAAAACTGGTATTGGAACAAAAAACTAATTACCCCTGGAATGGTGAAGTGACCATAGAAGTCCTATCTACAGTCAAAAAGGAGCTTTCTATTGCCCTGAGAGTTCCGGGGTGGTGCAGAAATTATGAGTTAAAGCTAAATGGCCTAACTAAAGCGGCAGATACATTGGATGGCTTTGTGGTCATCAATCGACTATGGCAGCAAGGAGACGTCATAGAACTTGATTTTGACATGCAGGCAGGGCTCATTGAGTCCCATCCCTTGGTTCGCGCTAATGCCGGTAAGGTTGCCATTCAAAGGGGACCGATCGTTTATTGTATTGAAGAGGTGGATAATGGCAAGAATCTCTCGGCCCTCTCCCTCTCATTAAGCGATAGGATTTTAACCGAGTTTAAAGATGATCTTTTGGGCGGTGCGGTTTTAGTAAGTGCTCAAGGCTTTAGAGCCGATGATGCCTCCTGGGGTAAATCCCTCTATCATCCGTTAGCTTTAAAGAAAAAGCCCGTTGAAATTAAAGCTGTTCCCTACTATATGTGGGGAAACCGAAATCCCGGTGAAATGCAGGTTTGGATTAGGGCAAGCCAATAATAATCACAAGAATCCTTCTTTTCACAAACCGAAAATTTCCATTCTCTACAATTTAAGCTACACACTTATTTTTTTATTATCGCCTCATAAATTGTACGCACTCCGCACCAAATTAAATAGACTGCAACAATCAATGAACCTATAAAATCCAGCCAATAAGAAATCTGTGTTGCAGGTGCAATCAAAACCGATAACAAAGCAATTGTTACACATCCATCAACCATTGTTTTTGCACGATACAATCTAGATTGAACCATTAAAATTGCATTAGGTTCTATCTTATTAAGGTGTGTATACCTTCTCCAAAATATAGCATTTGCAATCACTCCCATTACAGCAATCGCCAGTCCTGGAACAACATTTCCCTTATCTGTGTTATCACTCATCAGTGTAAGTATTATCATAAAGATACCACCCACACACATCATTGCTCCTACGAAAACATTTGAACCTCGTTCTAATTGTTGTTTCTTTTTTTCGTCACACACATCACCTTTTGCAGTAAGCTTATAAATCACAAAAGACATAATGATTGCCAACAATTCTGCACTTCTTCTCACAAAATCTGCAATCTGCGTTGAACTACGACCACTTAATAGCCCTAATCCTACCACTAATGGTCCAGGGGAACTCATAAGCACTGACCATAGCAATGTGCGTGCTCCTGACTTTTGGTTTGACATAACATCAACCTCCCAGGATTTTCACTAAAGGTATGATAACAGCCATTGCTGTCGTCGGACAACTAACCGTATCAAATCCATTATTGGTACATAATTCGGCAAAAGTACAAACCAAAGCTGCTGCAACAGATATAATAAGACAGCTTACGATATCTAATCCACCTCTTATGCGTAATACGATAAAAACGGAAATCGCAGATGTCAAAAGCATAGCCATTGAACCTTCTATACTCTTGTGATGATCTGCAAATTTCCAGAGAATCTTATGTTTCCCAAACTGCTTACCTATCAAAGCAGCGAAGGCATCACCTACGCCCCATGCATATATACTAGCCAACACCAGATATCTGTCACCGAACCATCCCCAGCAAATACAAATACTTAAAACCATCATTCCAAGTGCTAATATCATACTGCTCTTGAACTCGCCTTTCTTTCGTTCATTAACAAAAGAAGAAAACGCTGGAATATGACCTGCTAACAGCAAAATAGGATAAATGATAATAATAAGGGTTGCCGCAACTCCCACCGAAATCCACCATGTCTCAAATGCAAATAAGAATGGAATATATGCACCCAACAAAATAAAATGTAAAATTTTTCGAAATAGTTCATCTGGCACTTTTAATAGTTTTCTTACAATCAGCATAATGCTAACTGCAGGAATTACATATAATCCTATAGCACATGCACCATCTATAAGTTCTTTCATTTTTTATCCTCCAATTAGACAAATTCACATTTGTATTATTGCTTCTTTTTTCAAAGCCTCCTGTTCCATTTCTTTATCATAATCGCCCTTGGCATAGGCGACATTGCTTATCGCTTTCTGCATTTTATCTTTCGCCAGCAAAGTGCGGAAAAGTATGGAGCAGTTTCAGGATTTTCTCTGCCGCTTCTTTTGTTTCTGGAAGCAAAGCAAGATCAGGCGCACCGCCCGTCAGTGTTTTCATAAATCGCCCGAATACGTCAGCAGCGTGTTCGCATCTTCTTTAACTTCCTTGATGAAGCTGAGATTCCTGCTGTATTTGAACCCATCATCTATGAAAGACCTACGAAAAACAGAAAAACGGCGTGACTTTCGGGGCACACCGTTCTTCTGCAACTTAAATAGTTACTTGTCCCTATTAAGCCTTGGCTTTGCGGGGTGTTTAATCCTCGCAACCAAATCGGTAACTCCAACAATCAGTCCTGCAAGAATTGCTGTAATGAGAGTGGGCAAAATGCAGAGCAGAGCGCTTATAATAACCAGCATAAGAAGAAGAAGCAAGAACTCCCAAAAATTAAAGGTGCCTGTGGTAATCCCCAAAATGATAAATGCTATAGTAGTGATGCCTACTGAGGTGCCAAAGCTCCCAATGGCCGCACCCTGTGCGCCTGTCATCATCGTAACAATGACACCTGTTCGCCTGGGACCGTCCTTCAAGGCAACTCGTAAAGTCCAGATTAACCCCCCAATACAACCCAGAACAATACCCCCGAGTACAGTGAAGATGGTGATGACTTCTTCACGCTTCCTGGTTGCTATTTCTTTGAGAACCACCTTATAGAAAAGGGGCCAAATAAAATAGGAGAGTACAGCAACACCAATGATACCGATGAACATGAGCAGTGGCAGCAAACCTGATTTTTCCCGGACCTCTAAAGAACCAATCTTACGGCCGTATCGGTCCTCAATATCAAAGCCATTTTTCATAAAACCACTCCTACAGACTATTCTGATTTCATGTGCAGCCTTTGATGCAGGTTTTCAGCCCTTACCGGATATAGTTTCTAAATATGACTAGCTTCATTATATAACAGATCGCTTACATTTAGTACTACCCCTATCATTTATGAATAACATGATATAACCTTTTAAAGGTTCTCTGTTAGAACATCAACCGTATTGCATGAATTGTAATGATTGCGACATGTTAAAAAGTTAGAAAACTGGATAAATCAGTCTTCTAACTTTTCTTACTTGTCTTAAATTTTATTGCAAAAATCTCAAACCTTATGCGTTCTTATACTGGTGCGCCTGCTCGAGCATCATGT